>NZ_JAGPUP010000522.1:0-45470 GCF_018069605.1 Microvirga sp. HBU67558
ATGGAGGAGCAGGGCGCCGCGACCGCCGAGATCGCCCGCAACGTTCAGGAAGCGGCGCGGGGCACGGAAGCCGTGACCGGCAGTATCGCGGATGTGAACCAAGGCGCCGGCGAGACGAGCACGGCAGCCGGTCAGGTGTTAGGCGCGGCACGCGAGCTTGCACGCCATTCCCACGATCTGGGCCAGGAGGTGACGGCCTTCCTCTCCGGCGTGAAGGCCGCCTGAGCCCGTCTGGCTCTGGCATCCGCATCCCCGCCCGGCTCAACAGAGCCGGGCGTTTTTGTTGGTACGCTCGGACAGGCCCCTCCAGGGCTAGACCCCGTTTGGCATTTGCCAAAAGAAGGCGATGGAAACGCAAGTCATGAGACATATATGGGAGATAACCCCTTCGAGACCTCTCTCATGCCCGAGACAGATGAACAGCCGGATGACGAACTGGAAGAGCTGAACGGCACGAAACGCGTCAACTTCCGAGACTATCCGAGTTCCGGCCTCGTGGTGATCGCAGCGCTCAGCTCGGGCTTGGGTTGGATGCTGTTCAGATGGCTCGGCAAGAAGCGCAAGGCCCGGAACGATAGACCGGTCGAGGATAGCACGGCTTCCGGCACCTCTCCTGAGCCCGAAACGCCGGATGGTTCGAGTTCCTGATCCGCTCCCTCATTCCATAGCACGTGCTCAAGCGCACCGCCGCCTGAGCTTCAAGAGATTACGTTAGGGAAATCGGCAGGAGGTTTTTATGGCCCACGATGCTGTTTCCTTCGTTCTCGGCATCATTGCTCCCGTGGCTTTGGTCGGCTGGCTGCTTGTCTTACATTGACGGGCCAAGACATTGTCGATGGGGTTCCATGAGATTTCCCTGGACTGCCGCCCTCGCCATCTGCGTCGCTGGTCTCACGGCCGCTGGGACTGCCCTTTCGGCCGAACTGATGCAGGGCCGGTGCCGGATGGACTATTGTGCTTGGTTCAGCATCGAGAGCCGCGACATCGTCGGCTCCAACAGCAATGGCGGCCTGTTCAAGGTGATCTCCAGGGAATGGACCTCCCATCACCCGAACGGCAGCTATGACAGGCGCCGTCCCAGGACAGGCGGCGAGGCATCGACGGGTTACTATTTCTGCTCGAAGACAAAGCCGTCCGCAATCTGGCAGGGCGACACGGGGCGATGGAAGGTGGCTCTCCTCAACTTGGCTTCGCCCTCCGGTGCCGAGGAGAACGCCGTCATCGAGTATTTTGCCGTCTGCCACGGCGTGCAGACGGGGCATGATACGCAGGATTCATTCGGGGCGCTCACCGAACGATTCGGATACGCGCCTGCCGAGAGCGCGGATTTGCGGGATGCTGAACGGCCAGAGGATGTCCTGAAAGATTAGCCGTCGCGTTCGTTTCGTAACCAGTCGTTTACCTTTCAGGCGCAGCCTTCTCAGGTGCCTGGCTGGCACGGTCCTCCCTCTGGCCGCAACGGCGGCCTCCCTAGAGCGCCAATCGACCCGGCGCTCTTTCTTTGTGGGGATCGGGCGACAAGCGCCGGACTGGAACCTCCATTGTCGTTCCTGCACCCTGCCCTTTTCACCGAATACGTACGTCGGCTTGAACCAGGCTTTTATTCCTTCTTCGCCCTCTTGATCTTCGAAGAGGACAGAATCCTTACTCGGGAACTCAGATTTTCCTGAGATGCCACGATGTTGCCTTATTCGATCAGCAGAACATTCGCAGCGGATTTCGAGCTATAAACATCGCGGCCCGCAGTATTGTGAGCGTCTAGATCCACGTTCATTTTCACCTGTACGTATCGTGCGTTTTCTTCCGGCATAATCCTCGCTAGTTCTCAAGAGAACTGCACAAGTCTTATTCAGAAGCCTCGCGAAAGGGGCTCGCTCAATTTTGGGGCAGACATCATGGCTTTGAACTCTTCTGTCGCGCCGAGCGGCAACTTTGACCTGTCTAATTGGAAAATCACCCTTCCTGTGGACCCGAATGGCGGATTCATCGGCACCGCCATGGAAGTGAAGAACCTCTCGGGCTACCAGCACTCCAAATATTTCTACACCGCCGCCGACGGAGCGATGACCTTTGTGGCCCCTGTCGAAGGTGCGACCACCAGCGGATCGTCCTATTCCCGCTCAGAGCTGCGCGAGATGAACGGCACCGCAACGGCCGCCTGGAACCTCACAACCGGCGGGTTCATGAGCGCTACCCTCGAGGTCGATGCTGCTCCCAACCGCGACGGTGTGGGCGGCAAGATCGTCGTCGGTCAAATCCATGGCCAGGATGATGAACTCGTCCGCCTCTATTGGGAGAATGGCAAGCTCTATTTCGCCAACGATCAGGCGGGCTCCAGCAACACCGAGACGAAGTTCTTTTTCGTGAACGCTTCGGGCCAGCAGCCGAGCGTATCCCTGGATGAGCGCTTCTCTTACACGATCAACGCCAAGGGCGACGATCTCGAGGTGACGGTCTTCGCCGATGGCCAGGTCTATAAGTCGGTCAGCAAGATCAACAGCGTTTGGCAGTCCGACACGTTCTACTTCAAGGCCGGCGCTTACCTCGGCGCGAACGAGACGAATGGTTCAGGTTATGGCCAGACCTCGTTCTATGCCCTGAGCTTCAACCACAACGGGGTCGTCACCTCGCCGACGCAACCGGCCCCGACGCCCCCCCCCACACCTGACGCGGGTGACCATTCGGTCGTCGCGACGAGTGACAGGTACGCTGCAACCGAGGACAGGGCTCTAACCGTCTCCGCCGCTCAGGGCGTGCTCGCCAACGACGTGGCGGCGGACGGCGGCAAGGCGGCACTTGCCGGAACCATCGCCACGGCTCAGGGTGGGAGCGTGAAGCTGAGTGCCGATGGCTCGTTCGTCTACACGCCGAAGGCCAACTTCCATGGCTCGGACAGCTTCAGCTACACGGTCAGGGACGTCGACGGCGATACCGATACCGGAACCGTAACTCTCCAGGTAGCCGATGCGACCGAGTCTCCCGCCCCGACACCTGCGCCGCGCCCCACCACGACGAAGACGATCAACGGCACGAGCGGTGCCGACAGCCTGACAGGCACGTCCGGCAACGACGTGATCGACGGCAAAGGCGGCAACGACAAGATCTGGGCAAAGAACGGCAGCGACATCCTCATCGGCGGAGCCGGCAAGGACAGCTTCACCTTCGACACCAAGCCGGGCGGCGCCAATGTGGATGTGATCGTCGACTTCAACGTCGCCGATGACACGATCCGCCTCAACGACTCGGCGTTCAGCAAGCTCAAGTACGGGGCACTCGCCTCAAGCAGCTTCGTCATCGGCACGAAAGCGTTGGATGCGAGCGACCGCATCATCTACGACGACAAGACGGGCGCGCTCTCCTATGACGCGGACGGCACGGGTTCGACGGCTGCGGTGAAGTTCGCGGTCATCGAAAACCTCGCCAAACTCTCGGCAGCCGACTTCACCGTCATCTAGGCAAGCTGCCCGGGCTTTCAGAAGCGGCTTCGGTACGGACCGAAGCCGCTTCTTTTGCGACGGCGATCGCGGGCCGAAACGGCTTTCTCCATTTCAGTCCCCCAGCCAGCGTTTCTTCGAAGCGTCGAGATGCATCCGCATCGTCGCCTCCGCCAGAAGGGGATCCGCGGCCTCCAGCGCCGCATAGATGGCTTCGTGCTCCAGGAGCGCGGTGTGCCAGCCTTCCCGGCTGTCGAATCGTACGCTGAGTTGAGCGGAAATCGGGCTATGACGCTCGTCGAACAGGCCGCGCACGATGCGCATGAGAACGGAATTGCCGCACAGGCCCGCGATGGCAAGATGGAATTGGCGATCCTGCTCAAGCGGATCTCGTCCATCGGCGATATCGGCCCGCATCGCCTCGAGCGTTGCCTGGAGAGACGCCAGCCCCTCAGGGGTCATGCGTGCACAGGCGAGAGCCACGACCGTCCCCTCAATGACAGCTCGCGCCTGCATGAGTTCCGACGGACTCTCGCCCATCGAGCCCATCATGCTGGCAACACGTTCCAAAGGTGCGCAGACATAAACGCCGGATCCCGAGCGGATTTCCACGCGGCCGTCGATCTCGAGTGCGATGAGCGCCTCCCTGAGCGAAGGGCGTGATACGCCCAGATGATGGGCCAGATCCCGTTCGGCGGGGAGGCGGGCTCCCGGCGGGAAATGTCCGGCTTGGATCAGGCCGCGGATCTGTTCGGCGATCTGCTGATAAAGGCGCCTCGGCTCAGTGGTCTTGGATGGGATCGACATTGGTGCGGAGCCCTCCGGGCGGGAGGGAAAGGCAGAACTGGCCTGACCATAGTTCACGCCCTGGACCCTGGCAACAAGGCCGAAGCGACACATTTCTGCCGAAACCTTTTAACTTGACCAAATATTCCTCTCGGCCATATTCCTAGTGCAACCGGACTGGCCTGACCAATTAGGGCCGGCGGAGAGCTCTGCAGCGAACAGAGCCCTTTTGCAGAGGGAGGATTCATGCGAGGCGTAAGCGCCGTTCTCCGCCATTGCACCAGCACGCTGGTGAAGTCCCGAACCGCTCAACGGGTTGCGAATCCCGGTTGCGCTCGGATCGTGGGTTTCCCATGAAGGCTTCCGACCGTCGCACCCTGCCCCGCTGCGACCTGTCGCTGACGTCGCTCGGTCTCGGAACTGCGCCGATGGGAGGGCTCTACAGCTCGACCAGCTTTGCCGACGCTCAGGCTGCAACCGAGGCCGCGTGGGATTCCGGCATCCGCTATTTCGATACTGCTCCCTATTACGGCTATACGCGGGCCGAGCGCCGGCTGGGCGCTCTGCTGAGCGATCGCGAAAGGGGCAGCTATGTCGTCAGCACGAAAGCCGGACGCCTGATGGTGCCCGACGACAGCGTCGGCGACGACGAGAATGGCTGGGTGCGGCCTCTCCCGTTCCGCCCGACCTACGACTACAGCTATGACGCCATTCTGAAATCCTTCGAGCACAGCCAGCAGCGCCTCGGCGTTGTCGAGATCGACATCCTCTACATTCACGACATCGGCCCCTATACCCACGGCGACCGGCATGAGCATTATTGGCGCCAGCTCACCGCGGGCGGCGGGTTCCGCGCGCTCCAGGAACTCCGCCGTGACGGCTCCGTCACGGCCATCGGGCTCGGCGTCAACGAGGCGGAAGTCGTTCAGGACGCCATGCAGGAAGCGGATCTCGACATCGTCATGCTCGCGGGCCGCTACACGCTCCTGGAGCAGATGAGTCTCCCGCTGATGGAGAGGTGCGTTCGCGTCGGAACCGGGATCGTCATTGCCGGCCCGTTCAATTCGGGCATCCTCGTGGGCAACAATAAGTTCGACTACAAGGACGCTCCGCCGGATGTGGTGCAGCGGGTCCAGGCCCTGAAGGCCGTATGCGACGAGTTCGACGTACCGCTCCCAGCGGCCGCCCTTCACTTCCCTATGGCTCATCCATCCGTCGTCTCCTGCGTGACCGGAGCCCGCAACGCCGAGCAGCTTCAGACGAACGTGGCTTGGTTCGAGGCCACGATCCCCGACGAGTTCTGGACAGCCCTTCGCGAACGCGGCCTGATCGACGAAGCGGCCCCCCTCCCTGGCAAAGGCGAATGAGCGCCATGCGCATCGACGCCCACCAGCATTTCTGGCTGATGCGCAACCGGGAGGGCCAGTGGCCGCCGCCTGAACTGGCTGACATCCACCGTGATTTCGGGCCGCAGGACCTTGAGCCGGTCCTGAAGGCGTGCGGCATCGGCGGCACGGTCCTGGTTCAGTCGCTTCCCACGATGGACGATACCGACTTCATGCTGGATCTGGCGGATCGGCATTCTTTCATCCTGGGCGTCGTGGGCTGGGTCGATCTCAAGGGTTCCGATGCTGCTCGTCATGTAGCGCGCCTCTCGGCTCATCCGCGGCTGAAGAGCCTGCGGCCGATGCTGCAGGACATCGCGGACGACGATTGGATCGATGATCCGCAGCTCGACCCCGCGATTGATGCCATGAAGAAGGCGGACCTGCGGTTCGATGCTCTGGTGATGCCGCAGCATCTGAGAGCTCTGACGGCGCTTGCCAAGCGACACCCGGATTTCCCGATCGTGATCGATCACGGAGCGAAACCTCGCATTGCGACCGGCGAGATCCATTCGTGGCGTGGTCTGATGGCCGATCTGGCCGCCCTCCCCCAGGTTCACTGCAAGCTCTCGGGCCTTCTCACGGAGGCCGCGGAGCGGCGTGGCATGTCGACGATCAGACCTTATGTCGACACGCTCCTCGAACTGTTCGGTCCGGAGCGCCTCATCTGGGGCAGCGACTGGCCGGTGCTCAGGCTCGCTGGAACCTACGAGGAATGGCTTGCCATGTGCCATGATCTCGTGCCGGTCCGCCATCATGATGCGGTGTTCGGCATGAATGCGGCCCGCTTCTATAAGCTCGACCAGAGCCAGAGCGAGAGGGCAGCATGATGCCGGGCGCCAGAAGAGCCCCACCAATCCGGCACCGTTTTCACCAAAGGTGCAGATGACACCGCACGGCCCCCCGTGCTTAGATCAGCGATGGCGCGAAGACGCCGCACAGGCGAACGCCTGAAGTTTGAGGGAGGAACGCTCTTGTCACTCCTCGTCCTGCAAGACGTCGGAAAGGAATTCGGCGCCATTCGGGCTTTGTCCCATGTGAATCTCACCATCAAGCCCGGAGAGGTCGTCGGCCTCATGGGCGACAACGGCGCCGGCAAGTCGACCCTGGTGAAGATCATTGCGGGCAACTTCCCGCCCTCCCACGGCAGAGTCCTGTTCGAGGATCAGGAGGTTCATTTCACCAGGCCGATCGACGCCCGCTCGGTCGGCATCGAGGTGGTCTATCAGGACCTCGCCCTCGCGGACAACCTGACGGCGGCCGCGAACGTGTTTCTCGGGCGCGAGTTGAAACGCAAGGTCGGGCCGTTTTCGTTTCTCGACCACGCGACCATGAACCAGCGGACGGCGGAGCTGTTCCGTGAGCTCAAATCAGAGACGCGTCCGGACGATGTGGTTCGCGCCATGTCGGGCGGGCAGAGGCAGGCGGTCGCCATCGCCCGTACGAGGCTCGCCAAAGCCAAGCTGATCCTCATGGACGAGCCGACCGCGGCGATCTCGGTTCGCCAGGTGGCCGAGGTTCTCGATCTCATCCGCCGGCTGAAGGATGCGGGCATTGCCGTGATCCTGATCTCGCACCGCATGCCGGACGTGTTCTCGGTCTGCGAACGGGTGGTCGTCATGCGGCGCGGGACCAAGGTGGCGGACAAGCCGATCAGCCAGTCGAGTCCCGAGGAAGTCACCGCGCTGATCACCGGCGCGAAGGAAGCGGCGTGATGAGCGAACTCTCTCCGGCCACCAACTCCGACACCAGCGACTTCTCGAATGTGGGCCGGGCCCGCTGGTGGCGGCGCGGCTTCTTCGCGAGCCAGACCGCTTATGTGGCGGCGGCCCTCGTGGTCATCATGATCGTGATGTCGTTCCTGAGCTCAGCGTTTCTCAGCCCGGGCAACCTGGCCAACGTGGCCAAAAACTTCTCCTTCGTCGGCATCGTGACGCTCGGAGTCACCCTCGTCATCGTCACGGGCGGCATCGATCTGTCGGTCGGCTCCACCATGGCCCTGTCGGCGATCACCTGCGCCATCGTCATGCAGGCGGTGAGCGGCACGGTGCTCGACAGCGTTCCACTGGCCGGCATGCTGGTCTCGCTCGCCGCCGGCCTTGGCGTCGCGCTGCTGATCGGTCTGGCGAACGGGCTGCTCATCGCCCGCGTCGGGCTCTCGCCCTTCGTGACGACCCTCGGGATGCTCTCGATCGTTCGCGGTCTCGCCTATGCGGTCACGGAGGGGCGCGGGCAGGCTCCGACAGGACCGGACGTGAATCTCTTCTACGACATCACCGACGGCAACATCGCGGGCGTTCCGGTCGCCATCATCTATCTCCTCGTCCTCGCGGTGATCATCGGCGTCGTTCTTCATCATACGGCCTTCGGGCGGCACGTCTTTGCACTGGGCGGCAACGAGAAGGCCGCGGCGCTGACCGGCATCGCGGTCGAGCGGGTGAAAATCGCCGTCTATGTGCTGTCCGCGCTGTCCGCAGGATTTGCCGGAATCCTGATGGTGGGATGGCTTGGCTCCGCTCCGGCCAATCTGGCGACGGGCTACGAACTGACGATCATCGCGGCGGCGGTCATCGGCGGCGCGAACCTCAATGGCGGCATCGGCGGCCCGGCGGGAGCGGTCATCGGCGCCCTTCTCATCGAGGTCATCCGCAATGGACTCGTGCTCGCGGGCATCAATGCGTATTGGCAGATCGTGCTCGTGGGCGGGATCATCATCCTGGCGGTCTTGGTCGACCGCCTGCGGACCCTGCGGATGACGACGTGAGATCCCGTTATCGGAGGCAGCACGGCCTGCCTCGAAGCGGATGCTAGAAGCCGGTCGCGAGAAGCCGGTCACCAGACCCCAGGAATGGGGCGGACAATCAACCAGGAGGAAGACATGATGAAACGCCTGATCCTTGCCGCGGTCGCCGCCGCGGCGCTCGCAGCGCCGGCCATGGCGCAGCAGACCTACAAGTTCGCCATCGTGCCCAAGGCGATGAACAACCCCTACTTCGACCTTTCCCGCGACGGATGCATGAAGCGCGCGAAGGAGCTCGGGAACGTTGAATGCATCTACAAGGGTCCCGTCGAGCATGAGCCGGCGAGCCAGGCTCAGATCATTCAGGATCTGATCAGCCAGAAGGTCGACGGGATCGCCATCTCGGTGTCAGATGCCGCAGCGGCGGTGCGCGTCATCAAGTCTGCGCGCGATGCCGGCATTCCGGTCATCACGTTCGATGCCGACGCGCCCAATTCCGCCCGCCAGGCGCATGTCGGCACGGACAACCGCGCCATGGGTCGCGCTCTCGGGGAGGAACTCCTGAAGCTGCGCCCGGAAGGCGGCAAATACGCCATGGTGTCCGGTGGTCCGGCAGCCGCCAACCTGAAAGAGCGGGTGGAAGGCGTGCGTGACGCCCTGAAGGGATCCAAGTGGACGGAGGTTTCCGGCTCTCCCACCTACTGCAATGACGACCTTGCGCTCGCCGTCCAGCAGATGCAGGACCTCAAGACCGCTAATCCGGATCTCGCCGCCATCGTGCCGGTGGGCGGCTGGCCGATGTTCGTCCCCGAGGCCTACAAGAGCTTCGTGAACAAGAACAAGGAAGCCATGAATCAGGGCAAGTTCTCGCTCGTGGTGGCGGACACCCTGAAGGTCCAGCTCGAGCTGCTGCGCGACGGCTATGCCAACGCGCTGGTGGGTCAGCGTCCATACGAGATGGGCGAGAAGGCCATGGACATCCTCCTGCAGCTGAAGAAGGGCGAGAAGGTTCAGGACATCATCTATGCCGGCATCGACCGCGTGACGAAGGACAATGTCGCGTCCATGCTGAAGTGAGCTGATTCTGCACGCAGTGGGCGAATCCTGCCCTGGAGAGGAAAAATTCTCTCCAGGGCTTTTCTTTGCGCGCTTAAAGCATCGGACCCAAAAGTGGACTTTCACTTTTGGGACCCATTCGATGCATTCTTCTTGAATGAGAGCATCGATCAAAACGGACCCGAAGGGCCGCGTAGCGAAAACCGGATCCACTTTTCGCTGACGCGGCCCTCTGGGTCCGTCCGATGCTCTAGCCTCAAGGCGCTCTCGGCAGGATTACTCCGCAGCACCTGCGGGCTTGACGAGTTGAAGTCCCTCCTGGGCCACGGCGGGCGCCGTCTCCCCGCCTGCCACCTGAACCGTCGGGAAGGCGAACTTGATTCCATTCTCGTCGAAGGCCTGCTTGATGCGGGCAAAGGCTTTGCGGCGGATCACGAACTGCTCGCCCGGACGCGTCGTCATCTTGCACCGGATCTGGATGGCGAAATCTCCGAACTGCTCGACCCCCTGCATCTTCAGAGGCTCGATGATATTGGGAGCATATTCGGGATCGGCCGCCATATCCTGGCCGATCTTCTTGATGAGCTTGCGTGCCTTTTCCAGATCCGTGTCGTAGGGGACGTTGATCTGGAACTTGTCGATCACCCAGTCGCGGCTCATGTTCTCGACCGCCCCGAGCACACCGAACGGCACGGTATAGACCGGCCCGCGATGGTGGCGCAGCTTGACCGAGCGCAGGGAAAAGGACTCGACCGTGCCCTTGTAGCTGCCGCTCTGGATGTACTCCCCCACCCGGAACGCATCGTCGAGAAGGTAGAACACGCCGCTGATCACGTCCTTGACCAGCGTCTGTGCGCCGAACCCGACGGCGACGCCCGCAATGCCCGCGCCTGCGATCAGCGGACCGATTTCCACGCCCAGGGCGGAGAGAACCATCAGGATGGCGACGACGGCGAGAACCGCGAAGATCACGTTGCGAAAGATCGGCAGAAGCGTTCGCAGGCGCGCCTCGCGCGAAGCGATTTCGTTGTCTGCGGATGGCTGAGCCTGCGCGCGGGCGAGGCGCTTGTCGATCAAAGTCTTCGTCACCTGCCAGACAAGATCCGCGACGAGCAAAATGACGACGGCGCTCAAGGCTCCGCGGACGAGGCGGGTGAGCAGCGTATCGCGACTGGTCATCTCGACCAGATCGATATGCCAGGCGTCGGCGAGCAACAGCACGGCGCCGGCGATGAGTAGCGCCCGGATTCCGCGGTCCAGATAGACGGCCATGAGTCCCGTTTGCGTGGCGGCCTCCACCCCCTCGTGCGGGCGCAGGGCATGGCGGCTGGCCTTCTCGGTCAGGGAGATGGCAAGCGGCAGCAGCAGGGCGATGACGGCCAGCCAGAAGAACCCCATGAGGCCCGCCACCCACAAGCCCCAGACAAGCACGAAATACAAGGACAGCAGGCTGGCTGCGAGTGCGCGGGGCAGCCGTCTCGGCGCACCCGCCTCCGGGGCGCTGCTGAAGGCCGGCCTGGGGCGGGTCCAGACCACGTTGATGGCGATGACCAGGAGCCCGAGCCCGAGGGCATAGGCCATGACGGCCCGCGCGTCCGGCGTGAAGCCCAGGATCCGGAGTGCGTCGACGCTCGCCCATCCGAAGGCGAACCAGCCGACGAACAGGGCAACGCGCCGGTGCCAGAACCGCGCCGTCACCGCATCCAACGGGATCAGGCGAAACTGCTCGGCATGCTCCGGTCCGGCATGATTCGGCGCGAGAAGGAAGCGGCTCGCAATCAGAGCCAGCCGCAGGACCACGGCGGCGACAAGATAGGCGACCACGACCTGGCGGAGGAGCGGAGGCCAGTCGAGGGCCAGGAACGCCCCGATGCTCCCGGCGGCAAAGATCGCAAGATCGGCCAGATTGAACGCGAAGCGCAGGACGATCGCGTGCAGGCGTTCGGTGGTGGTGGTCGCCGGACGGCTGACGATCCGCCGTCGAGATGGTCCGGTCGCCGCGCGGAAGAGCCGTTCGGCCCCTGCTCCCAGGGCGAGAAACCCCAGAATGAGAACGAGGACGGACAGGGGCCGTCGCCCCTGGAGTTCTTCGAGAAGGCGACCGGAGGCCGTCCGGAACTCGTCCGGCAGCCGCGGCACGGCGGCGGCCAGGGCGGCCAGGCGACCACGCAGTCCCGTGATCCGCTGCATCATGATTTCGGACACCGTCGGCTCGGCTGCGGGAGCCTCAGCGGCGACGGGAGGCCTCTTCTGCTCATTGATCCACGTCTGAACGGCGGGATCCTGCAGGAGCTGCAGCATCTGCTGAACCTGCGGTGGAGGATTGGGGGCCGGTTGAGGCTGTGCCTCGGCTCCGAGTGAACCCAGGAACAGGAGAACCGCGCCATAGACCATGGCGATCAGCACTCTGATGCAGGAGCACCCACGCATCGCAGACAAGCACCCTCTTCTGGACCTGCCTCGAGGCGCATCGCGCAGGCCCTGCCACGGTTAGGCACAGCATCGGGCCAAGCCGTCAAAAAGTCCATCCGGCCGTCAAAGCGCCTCTTTCCCGGATTGAGGGGCTGTTCCGTCGGGTGGAACCGTCGGATCCGACACGTGCGGCGCCGACCTGAGGGCACTGACGGTGTAAAGCGCAAGAGCAATCCAGATCAATCCGAACGCAAAGGCATCGATCCATCCGAACGCCTCGCCAAAGGCGAGAACCCCGAGTGCGAGCTGGCCCGAAGGCGCCAGGTACTGCAGCAGGCCGATGGTGGAGAGCTTCAACCGCTGCGCGCCCGCGGCAAACCAAATGAGCGGCAAGGCCGTGCTCAGTCCCGTCAGGACGAGCAGCGAGTCCAGAACCAGATCGCCCCGAAAGGCGGCGGATTCACCGTTCACGGCAACCCAGACCAGGTAGCCCAAGGCCAGAGGAGTGAGCAGAAGGGACTCGACGCAAAAGCCGATGAGAGGCGCCACCGGCACGATCTTTCTGACAAGGCCGTAGCAGCCGAAGCTGAAGGCCAGAACCAGCGCGACCCACGGCATCTCGCCCGACGAGACGGCAAGGACGAGCACGCCCACGGCGGCGATCAGGCAGGCGCCGATCTGCGTCGGATTGAGTTTCTCCCGCAGGAAGAGAACGCCGAGCACCACATTCAGGAGCGGGTTGATGAAGTATCCGAGGCTCGTCTGAACGAGATGCCCGGCATTGACGGCCCAGATATAGATGAGCCAGTTGATGGCGATCAGGCCGGCCGAAAGGCTCAGGAGCAGCAACCGGCTGCCGGAGGTCAGCGCCTCGACAAGCTTGCGCCATTGCCGGCCAGCGAGGATCAGACCAAGGGCGAACAGGCTTGCCCAGACGATGCGGTGGGCGAGAATCTGAAGAGCGGGAACAGCCGAGATAAGCTTGAAATGTAGGGGAACGGCCAAGCCCCACATGAAGAATGCGGCCAACGCGTAGAGAACACCGATCCGCGTCCCACGCGCCTCGGAAGCCGCCTGTCCCGTTTCCATCATGAGCCTCTGGCCATGTCCCTTCTCGGTCGACAGGCCCGGCTGCCACCGTGATCTCCTGCGCGCCACCCTCCTATTTCACATTCTGTAAGGGCGATAACCCCGACTTTGGTGAGAGAGCTGGGCCATTGAAATCAGGAGCACTCTCTGGTCCGTGAGTGGAGGAGCCGTCAACAGCCCCGGCAGCCCGAGAGCCGCCTGGGACCCAGCCGCAACTCCCCGGCTGGGTTCAAGTGTTGACCTTGGCGGACTGACTCGATTCGAACGGCACGTGCGGAATGATGCCCGTCAATCGTCCCACAAATCGCGGGGACCCTGTTTGCATCGATATCCAACGAAGCAGATGGGCGTCTCTATGCTTGGAACATAGGCCGACTGGGCATATTCCGTCACGTCGCAGAACGTAGCGTCGCGAACGAACCGGTCATAGGTCATTCCCCCGGTTCCGAGCACGATGGCGCCTCTCGTGAAAACCAATTGGCGGCTGGCACCACATGGCATGTTCACGGTCGAAGGACGCGTTTGGGCCTCAGCGCCGGCCGCCAGCAAGGAGATAGCTAAGGCGATTGCGACCTTATCCATTGTCGTCTCCTGTTCCTGAAGGCTCATTCTGCCACAGAAGGAGCCGGAATTCGAGATGCTGCGCAGGGAAACGCCGTGGTCTGATCCACTGGGCCGGCTCGCCTTGCCCGCCCGCCCCAAGCCGTCCATCGATGCTCCCCGATCCAACCGGGCGCAGGGTGAGAGGCCCGCACCAGCCTATCGCCAGAGGTAACCCATATGACTTGGTTGCGGGTTTGCGCGTCCGGGTAGAGGCTCATGCGGCTGGGGAGATCATCGATGGAGGGTTCGCCATGACCCAGTTGCTGCGCCTGAGCGCGAGACCGGCAGCATCCTCTCTTGTTTCGCTCCAGCGGCTGTTGAGCGGCTTCCTGGAGACCGGGCGGCTGGAAGCGCCGCCATACCGTGCCGTAGGAGCCAACTGGCATTACGACGACTGCGATTGACCGGATTGGGTCCCCCGCGTTCGGCACCCTCCTGCGGGTGAGCATCGGCACCGTCGAGGTCTTAAGCGCGGACAAGGCCCGCGGGCACGCGCGGGATCCTAGCGAAGGTTCAGCTTGGCGGCGATCCGCAAATCGCCAAGGCTGAGACGTTGGCGCGCGCGGCTGTACGGATTGGTGTCAAGAACCCCCAATAGACCTCTCGGTGCTTTGCTAGCAGCGCCAGACCAGAATGCTCTAGTTCGTTCAACAGCCCGACTGTTGGCGGTTGGCATGTCACTATGGCAAATATGTTCGTTCGGATGTAAAATAACGTGTGAGAAATCAGCCAAGCATGAGGGTATCACAGAACTCTCACCGGCTTCTCTTTGCCGATGACTTGAACAAATCAGTATAGCGTTCACTCACTCCTTGCTCCGTTAGCTTGATTTTTGGTAAATTGAGTGAAGGTCGCTGCAGAATTCGGCTTCGCATGCTCCCGACTCGCCCATGAGTTGTCATTATGTCGGATGTAGATCAGGTTGCTCCGCATCGCCGACTAGGTGTGATGCTGTTTGCTGACATCGTCGATTACACTCGGCTCATGGGCGACGACGAAATCGGCACTTGGCATGCCGTCAAGGAGCGACTTCAGATCTTCAAGCAACTCGCGCATGAGTGCGATGGAGAGGTCCAGCAGGTCAGCGGTGATGGGCTCTTCCTTCTATTCGGTAGCGCGATGGCGGCCGTGGGCTGCGCAATGAAGATTCAAAAGCAGATGCGAATGCTCAACGAGGGGATCCCGGAGGAGCGGCAGATCCTCTTCCGGATCGGCATCAATCTCGGCGAGATTCTATTCGACGACGGACAGGTCGGCGGCGATAGCGTGAATATTGCCGCCCGCATTGAGACTTACGCGCGACCAGGGCAGGTCTGCATCTCCGCGGCAGTTTACGATCAGGTCTGTGACAAGCTCGCCTTCGGCTACTCCTATCTTGGGGCTCAGCGCCTCAAGAACGTCCGCGAGCCCGTCGACATTTTCCAAGTCCAGGAGGACGCGACTGCCGCAGCGATGACGACTGGCCTCAGACGAGCGGCAACGCCGGAGCAGCCGAACCGCCCGCTTGTCCCGGAAGCATCAGTCGTCGTCCTACCATTCCGGTTTCAGGGCAGCGATCCGGCATGGCACTGGCTCGCTGATGGATTCACCGACGACATCACCACGAGTCTCTCGCGCTTCCACGACTTCTTCGTGATTTCTCGCAACTCGGCCTATGTGGTTGGGGGAGCTTCGGAGACGCCGCTGCATGCGGCACGGGAGCTTGGCGTGCGATACGTGGTTGCGGGCACCGTGCGCATAGCAGGCAAGCGCGTCCGGATTGGTATCCAGCTCATCGATGCTGAGAGGGACAGGACCATCTGGGGCGAGCAGTACAACCGCGAATTCGATAATATCCTCGAGCTTCAAGAGGAAATTACTCAGATCATCGTCTCTGCGACGGCAGTGAGCATTCATGTCTCGGAATGGGAGCGGCTGCAGCAAGTTGGCCCTTCCGACCTGAGGGCTTACAGCCTCGTCCTCCAAGGCCAGCAGCACATTTTCCACTATACCCGGGACGAGAACCGCCGGGCTCGGCTGCTCTATGAGAGCGCGCTCAGAGTCGATCCCCACTATGCTAGGGCAATGGCCGCGAAGTCGCGCACGCTCAACATCGATTGGCGGTACAGCTGGACTGAAATGCGAGACAAGGCCCTGGATACCGCGCTCAATCTTGCGCAATCGGCTATCGAGGTCGATCCCACAGATGCACGTGGCTTTGGAGAGCTAGGATTTGCACATCTTTATCGCAAGGAGCACGATGCAGCATTAAGCGCGTACCGTCGGGCACTAGTCCTCAACCCGAATGACGCTGATCTTATGTCCGACATGGCTGATGCATTGGCTCACTCGGGCGAGGCCGCCGAGGCTGTTGCGCTGCTCGACAAGGCCAAGCGGCTCAACCCCTTTTATCCTGACCAGTATCTCTGGCACCTAGGCGGCGCCTTCTACAAACTCGGCCGCTATGAGGACGCCGTGCATACGATCAATAGTATGCAGAACCCAACCGAGGGGCGTCGGATCTTAGCAGCGAGCTATGCCCAACTCGGCCGGCTTGTGGAAGCGCAGCGCGAGGCTGCGAAAATCCTCGAGGCCCACCCAACGTTCAGCGTCGAGCGGTGGGCCGCCGTCCAGCCAGATCGGCTCGAGTCCGACACCATGCACTTCGTGGAGGGGCTGCGCAAGGCAGGTTTGTAACGTTGCTCTGCGCCTCGAGCGAGTGCTCTCAGGACGTGCTCGTCCTCGCTTCTATCGCTGCGCGGAACGATTTGCTTCACCGTTCTGCGTACTCAGGCCTTCGGCAGGGTCCAGCAGACCCCGCGCGCGAGCGATGCGCAGCATCGTGGCGGAGAGACGTGGAGCGAAGCGGCACTGTAGCACGTCGATGTTTCCAGTATTGCGGACGAGCGCAGTATAATCTGCGTGGGAGAGCCCGGTTTCGGTCATCCAGCGCGCCACATTGTCGGCGCTGGTCAGCCCGTGACGGCTGCGGAACACAGCTGCCGCTTTTGAGAACGCCAGCGGATCGTCCGGTCCATCTGCCTCGCGCAGAAATTCCTCGGCCAACAACGAGAGAAGCGCCTGCGCCTCGATAGCCTCGTGGGCGCTGTGCTGCTGGAGCGCCGCTAAGATCCCCGGCTCCGAGGCCAAGGGCTCGGCCTGTTCTACCTCTGCCTGCAGAACCTGCCAGGCCTCCGTGTGCTCGAAGCGGAACTCCGGCTGAAACGGCTCTTCCAGAGCCTGCCAGTTCATTGAGACGTGCTCGAGGAGAGCGAGGCAATCCCGCTCCTTCTGAAAAACCTCATGATGTTCAACCCATGCAAGAAAAGCATCGGAGCGTTCTCCTCTCCAACCATCGGCCAAGGCCTGCCCGACCACGGCAGCATAGGTTCTCTCGCGCCAGAACAGGGTCGCCGCCGATTGTGCGAGGGCCTGGGTATCGTCAGGTTCGATGATATCACTGCTCTCGGCTGCGGCGAGGGTTGCGTGGATATCCACGAGCGAGCGAGTCAGCTGCGGCCAACCAAGTTCTGCCGGTCCGTGCAGCAAGGCGACGGCATCATCACGCTGCAGGCGTCCGTCCCTATAGGCTTCAAATACCTCGCCGATCCCGACCATTCCAAAGCGATGAAGTTCGGCCGCACGAAGCGCGCCCATGCTGGCGGCGCCGAAGACATGAATGCCCTGCTTGAGCGCCCACAGGATCTCTTTGTGAAACACCGCAGGTACATCCTCGAAAGCTCCGTCGACGAGGAGGATCGCACGCGGCTCCTCCAAGGCAGCCCGGTATATATCGCCACGAGCGGCTGGGGGCCTAATCTCGACGGGCAGAATAGCCTGTGCCCGCTCCGCGCGGAGCGCGGGCCCAAGAAAGAGCACGGGACGGTCAAACGTCATATACGAATGCCCTCGGTCCAGGTATCGCATCATCGCCAGGATGCTCGAGGCCAGGCACCACGAGCCTCAATACCGGCAGGCCGAACTCTGGGCGGCTCAGATCGACGGCAAGAACGCTGTCGAAGCCTTTCGCGTTCAGCCGGTCGAGCAACCAGCGCAGATCATCCTCAATGGTCTCGCCGCAAAAGCTCTGTCCAGTCTGAAGAGCCCCTACATCGTGCTCCGGCACCGAGGCGAGCGACGTATTCATGGGCTGAAACCAACGACGCGTGAGGTCGTCGCGAGCCCCCGAGAGGCGCGTGGCCCGCGACTGCGCGGCTTCTGTGATGGCACGAACACAAGCCCAGACTCGGTCGGGGTGGCAACCGAGCCCGCCTGCGGGTGCGGCCGTCACCGCGGAGTCACCACCTGTGATCGTCGCCCAAAATACCGGAACGCCGATATCGGAGGTGATATCCCTCACGATGAGGGAGCAGCCCGCCTTCGCGACTCGCTCGACGAGGGAGCCGAGCACAGAGTCCGAGACGGTAGAGATGTCGACGCGCACGCCCCGTTCGGGGTGCCACAGGTAAAGCGCATAGGCATCCCGCTCGATGAGTTCACATAAGCCGTGGACAGCGGCTTCGCTGAAGCTGTTGCCGGATGCCAAGCCGTTCGAACTTCGGGGGAAACATCCGGTGCCGGGCAATGCCGGTAACGAAAAGTCAGTGTGGATGAGTTCAAAGGGGACGAGCCGCTCGCGACCACTCAGAAGGTCGGTCGCCGAGATCCAGGGGATGCGCTTGTCGGCATGGAATAGGCTGTTGCGCAGCCGGGGCAGCCGATCGAGATCGACGACGCGGTCGGCTCCGGCAAGCTCGCTCCAGCGCAGGAAGTAGAGAGGCCGGTCAATGCGCTCGGCATGGAAGCTCTCGAGTCCCTCCATTGCCCCAGAGACTTTCGCACCTGTGAAATCAAGGCCCTTCCCCTGAGAGACCGAGAACCCTCGGGAATTGGGCCGCGTTACGACGGCGACGGGAATGTTGAGGCGATCCAGCCCCGTCACGTCGGCAATCCGCGTGATACCGGCCATCGGAAGGAGCGGCTCGATGCGCGCGAAGGTCTCCTCGGGCCTGCAAATCCGGTGCGACGCGAGCTTGGGCGAACGATGATCCTTGCTCCAGATGTTCTGCAGCAGGCTTCCATCGATGGGGTACGGCATTTACGGCTGCAGGTTCATTGGGGCAAGCATCGCCGCGAGGTAGGTCTGACCGGCGCCCGGTGGTGTGGCTGGAATGACGGTGCGGTTCGGGAATGGGATGTCCATGGCGGGTTCCGTCGTATCCGCGTACAGGGCGTGAAACTTGTGTTTCTTTCCAGGCGCTCCCCCGCCAGGTGATGGCGGTTTGCTAATCTTCTCCAGAACTTTCAGCCAACTGTTAGGGCCAGTGGTTGGGTAGTTGGTTTTATAGAAGTCGGTGACCTCGAACAGTTCAAGCCACGAGGATGGAATGAAGAAGACCCTGGCCTCGGGATCGTTCGGATTATAGGAACCGCCAGGTTTTTCGAACACGAGGAAATAACCCTCAGCGCCCGTGGCGGCCTCGGCGGATGAGCCCGTTGCAGCGGCGGCGAGCAGCGCGGTGGCCGCAGCCAGAACGTCACGGCGGGATGCAAACGGGTGGTCCGTTGCGCTGGCCAGACTGGCAGGATTGAGTGTCATCTTACCCTCCGTTGACTGGCTCATTGGCAGTTCTCCGCATTCTGACGCAGATCGTACGCCGTCGGCTCGGTGTTCGACTTTTGGGGGCGCTTGAAATTAGGGCCGTAGATCCAGATCTTCGACTTATCATTGACCGGAATAGCGTACGACGAATTGACGGAAACGATCTTAAGCTGTTGTCCGCCACCGCCTGTGTTGCCTGTGCCTCCTGCATTATGCTTCCACACCCAGGGACCGCCGCTTGTTCCTTCAGTAAAACCAAGGCTGGTGGTATCGACGGCCAGAAGATTGGGGTGCAGCAAATCCGGGTTCACGTTCTCCGCGATCGCGGTCAAGTCCTGATTTGCCGATGCAGGATACCCATACGCCTTGATTGAATTCTTGCCGACATGCGCGTCCACGAGAATAACCTTAGGATCAGCATTGAGCTCGTCGGAATTGGCGACTCTGAGAAAGGCGTAATCATAGTCTATCCTGAGGTACGCATCAGTTTGGGTTGACCACTCGACGGGAACCCTGATGCAATCTTTATTGCTGGCATCCTTCTTGATGAAATGGCTGTTGTTTCCCTCCCTGACAAATTTCTCGATCTGATAGTAGTTAGTCTTGCCGTTCTCTTGCACACAATGAGCGGCTGTGAGAATGACAGATTTAGTTACGAACACCCCGCTGCAATAATGCAGGTTGCCACCAATGCTGAAATAGAGCTGGCCGCTGACCGCTTGTACATCGCCGTCGGTGCCGGCATCAGTAACATCCGTTGACACCACTTCCTCGCGAATGGGTCGCAGACTACTTGGTTTGCGCAGCGGCGCCGCGAGAAGCTCTGGACGAGTCTGGGATGAGAGTGGTGGCTGTTGTACGTTGCCGGAGGGCTGCGCCGGAATGGCCGGAGCATAGAACACAGCAACATAGGCGAATGCGATTACTGTCAGATGCCTCTTCGAGAGCGCCAGCATGACAACCTCCCATTGCAAATGGGCAGAACCTGAACGCCGCGACTAGTCGATACACAACAAGAAACCGAACTTCTTTGCGCGCGGGTTCCTGATTGTAGGCGCCTCTTCGGTTTTAGTAGTAGATCAGTACTACTTATGCCCCCGATATACCTAGTCTGCGCTGCCAATGATGCATAAATGGAGCCGCGCAGGTCAGCCGCAATGAATACCCGAGGCTACAGGTGTGCCTATTCCAACTCAGATGGATTCTCTCAGTAGTCAATAGTAAATTTTGGCGTTATTTTGGGAATTGCTTGAGAATTATGTGCCAAAAATTCAATCAATATGCATCGCTAGTGGTTCAGCGCTAGGTTTTGTTAACGCTTGATCCAATCGAGAGCGGCGAGACGGGGAGTACAAGTGAACGAGGTGGCGGTCTTCTCGTAGCAAGTGGCAACGGCCCGCCACTCTTCAAGCCTGACCCAGAGGCGCTCGACGACATGGCGGTTGTTGTCGATCCAGTCTGGACAAGAGACCGGCACCTCCTGCCGCTGCGGCGGGATCGCCGGTCCGGCGCCGATGGCCCAGTCATGCTCGCGAAAGGCGATTCAGCATGGATTCCCTTCAATCAGGACGAGCCCCCCTCCACCCGGAAAGGGCTCAAGCGCTAATAGGCATCGCATGGAGTGATGCAATGACGTCGAGAGACACCCCGTCAAGGTGAAGGTTTAACGCTCGATCGAGCCTTTGCCGGCGGCGGCTGACAAACAGATGTTGTGGATCTTCGAAGGCATCCGCCGCACCCCGTTTCCCAGTTGACCCGTCTGGGAAGCAGCCCTCGAACCTGCGAGGGATAAGTGCTTGATTTGAATGGTACAGCCGCCCCGGCTCGAACGGGGGACCCCCAGATCCACAATCTGGTGCTCTAACCAACTGAGCTACGGCTGCACGTGAGGCAGGGTGTAATCGTCCAGGCGGGCAATTTCAAGCCCTGTTCGAGAACTCAGGGCCCGAAATGACGGCGGCGGGCCCGAAGGCCCGCCGCTGCGAATGCTCAAGCTGCCGCCGGCTTATTCGGCCGTAGCGCCGGCCGCCTTGAGGACCGGGGTCCAGCGGGCAACCTCGCTCTCGACGAGCTTCTGGAGCCCCTCCGGGGTCCGCTCCGAGGCGGTCGGCAGCACGCCGCCGAGGTCGAGAAGGCGCTTCTTGGTGTTCTCGTCCTCGAGGGACTTGATGAGCGCGTCGCTGAGCTTCTTGACCACGTCCGGCGGGGTGCCCTTGGGCGCGAAGACCGCGTTCCACGCGCTGACCTCGTAGCCCTCGAGGCCGGCTTCCTTGGTGGTCGGCACGTTCGGCAGCACCGGGGAGCGCTCGGGCGTCGCGATGGCGAAGGCCTTGATGTTGTTGCCCTGGATCTGCGGCGCCACGTTGACGATCTGGTCGGTCATGAAGTCGACCGTGTTGCCCATGAGGTCGTTCAGGGCCGGGCCCGTGCCGCGATAGGCCACCATGGTGGGCTTCACCTTGACCACGGAATTGAAGAAGATGCCCGTGGAATGGGAAACCGAGCCCACGCCCGCATGGGCCATGTTCACCTTGTCGCCGTTGGTCTTCACGTAATCCAGAAAGCCCTTGAGATCATTGGCCGGAAAGTCCTTCCGGGCCACGATCACGATCGGCGTGCCGGCCGCCACGCCGATGGGCGCGAAGTCCTTGGCTGGATCGTATTTCAGGTTCGGGTAAAGGGCCGGCGCGGCGCCGTGGGTGCCCATGTGGCCCATCATGATGGTGTAGCCATCGGGCTGAGACTGCGCCGCGCGGGTGATGCCCGTGGTGCCGCCGGCACCCGCCACGTTCTCGATCACGATCTGCTGGCCGAGCGTCCGGCTCATGTGGTCGCTGACGATGCGGGCGATCACGTCGGTCGGGCCGCCGGCTGCGAACGGCACGATCATCGTGACCGGCCGGGTGGGGTAGTTCTGGGCCTGGGCGCCCGTTGCGGCCAAGCCGGCGACAGCGGCGAGAGCCAGTACAACCTTCTTCATCAGTTTTCCTCCCTGGAAAAGTTATGGCCTTACATGTGGGCTCGAGGCGATCGAAGGCAAGCTACTCCGTGAACACCTCGTCGCGACCCTTGCGGATGGACGGCAGGAGGGCGATCACGAGCAGGATGGCCGCGACGGCGAGCAGGCCGGCGCTGATCGGACGCTCGATGAAGGTCTCCATCGACCCACGCGAGATGATGAGCGCGCGGCGCAGGTTCTCCTCCATCAGCTTGCCGAGCACGAAGCCCAGAAGCATCGGAGCCGGTTCGAAGCCGAACTTGATCAGCACGTAGCCGACGAACCCGAACAGCCCGATGAACATCACATCGGTCGGCAGCGAATTGATCGAGTAGATGCCGATGGCGCAGAACATCAGGATCGCCGGGAACATCAGCCGGTACGGCACCTTCAGAAGCCGCACCCACATGCCCACCAGCGGCAGGTTGATGATGAGCAGCATCAGGTTGCCCACCCACATGGAGGCGATCATGCCCCAGAACAGGGTCGGGTTCTTGGTCATCACCTGCGGGCCCGGGATGATGCCGTGGATGGTCATGGCGCCGACCATCAGGGCCATCACGGCGTTCGGCGGGATGCCGAGCGTCAGCAGGGGGATGAACGAGGTCTGGGCGCCGGCATTGTTGGCGCTCTCCGGCCCCGCCACGCCCTCGATGGCGCCGCGGCCGAAGCGGCGCGGATCCTTGGCGAGCTTCTTTTCCAGCGTGTAGGAGGCGAACGGCCCGAGCACCGCGCCGTTACCCGGCAGGATGCCCAGGATGGCCCCGATGAAGGTCCCGCGCAGCACCGGCTTGTAGGATTGCCGGAAGTCGTCCTTGTTGGGCAGCAGGCGGCCGATGGCCTGGCGCACCACGTCCCGGTGCTCGGTGTGGTCGAGGTTGCGCATGATCTCGGCGATGCCGAAGATGCCCATGGCCAGCACGGCGAAGTCGATGCCGTCGGCCAGGAACGGCAGCCCGAAGGTCATGCGCTCCTCGCCGGTCTCGAGATCCGTGCCGACGGTGGAGAGCAGCACGCCGACCAGGATCATGGCGATGGCTTTCAGGATCGAGCCGCGCGCCAGCACCACGGCGAAGACCAGACCCATGACCATGAGCGAGAAGTACTCGGTCGGACCGAACACCAGGGCCAAGCCGGTGAGCGGTGCGCCGAGCGCCGCGATGACGAGCGTCGCCACCGTGCCGGCGAAGAACGACCCGATGGCCGCGATGCCGAGCGCGACGCCGGCGCGGCCCTGGCGGGCCATCTGGTGGCCGTCGAGGGCGGTCACCACGGAGGTGGCCTCGCCGGGGATATTGACCAGGATCGCCGTGGTCGAGCCGCCGTACTGGGCGCCGTAATAGATGCCCGCCAGCATGATCAGCGCGCCGACCGGGTCGAGCCCGAAGGTGATCGGCAGCAGCATGGCGATGGTGGCGATCGGCCCCACGCCGGGCAGCACGCCGATCAGGGTGCCGACAAGGCAGCCCAGGAAGGCGAGGCCCAGATTCTGGAGCGACAGGGCAACCCCGAAGCCAAGGCTGAGATTGGAGACGAAATCACCCATCAGATCCTCCCGCTGTGGTCGGCGACGTCAATCGGGCCACGGCGCCGATTGCGGGTTGTGAGGAATACGACGACGGCCGCAATGGCCATGATGGCGGCACAGGCCCGCAGCACCGCCTTCTGCGACCAGTCGGCGGGAAAGAGCCCGGTGAGCGCCTGCGGGAAGACCGGGATCGGCAGGTTGAGCAGATCGCCGAACAGCACCATGCAGAAGGGCGTGAGGCTGAGCGCCAGGATGACGAGATCGCGCAGGCGCGCCTCCGGGGTGGCGAAGCCGCCCAGAATGATGGCGAGCGGACCCGCGACCAGGAGGCCGAGGCCAGGAATGCCGAACGATCCGAAGGAGTAGCCGCGGATGGTGAGCGCGAAGGCCACGATGGCGCCGATCACGAAGACCGGACCGCGCAGGCTCCAGCGCTCGAGAAGATCGCCGTCCTTGAGGAAGGCGGCGGCGAGCAGCGCCAGGCCCGACAGACCGACTCCGATGGCGAGCCAGCGCGGCAGCATGGCCGGCCCCATGGCATTGAGCGTACCCTGGTCCAGATCCCGCGTCAGCCACAGCGCCAAGGCAGCCAGCGCAACGAGAAGAAGGCCACCGGCCAGGCTTTGCGGGGCCCGCACGGGCCCGCGGTGGCGTGAAGGCTCGGAGCCTTCGTGGAGAACAGACATGGACGACCTCCCGACGGACGCAGCCTGCGCCCAAGGCTATTGAGACCGATATGGCCCGAGGCCGCAGTCTGGATCAAGCTTCTGTTGTCCTGCCGAGAATGCTTCTCAACAAGACCTCCTCGAATGAACAGCCATGGAGAAAACGTCTATTGAACTATTGGACAGTAGCCTGTCCTTTTCGGGAGATCACTTGATCCCTCGCCGCATCTTGTCTAGATGGACCCTTGTAGCCAGGCCGGGCCCCTCTGGTCGCTCCTTGGGGAGCGGCGATGTCGGACTGGATGAAAACCAGGGCGGCCTGGGTTCGTTCAAACAGACGGTTTTGCCTGCATTTCGGCTTCCGATCCGGAGATTTCGGATCAAGCCAAAGCCAGATGCGTCTTTTTGAGCGTTTCGCATGCTTTGCCCCTCACCCGACAGATGAGGCTCTGCATGTTTGATCTCTCGCAGTTTTTCGGTCCCGAGGTCGTCGCCTTCCTGATGGTCATCGGCATCGATCTCGCGCTCGCCGGCGACAACGCCATCGTCATCGGCCTGGCGGCGGCCGGCCTTCCGAAGGAACAGCGCAACAAGGCAATCCTTCTCGGCGTTCTCGCCGCGACGGTCCTGCGTATCGTGTTCGCGCTGGTCACCACCCAGCTTCTCCAGATCGTGGGCCTTCTCCTGGCCGGCGGCATTCTCCTTCTGTGGGTCTGCTGGAAGATGTGGCGCGAGCTTCGCACCGGTCACGAGCAGGAGGAGCAGGCCGCCGAGGAGGCTCTCGAGGGCCGGGACATCAACCAGGACGGCACCGTCGCCGGCGGCGCCCCGCGCAAGACTTTCGCCCAGGCCGCCTGGCAGATCATCATCGCGGACGTGTCCATGTCCCTCGACAACGTCCTGGCCGTGGCCGGGGCCGCCCGCGAGCACCCCTACATCCTGGCCTTCGGCCTCATTCTGTCGGTTGCCCTCATGGGCATTGCCGCCTCGTACATCGCCCGCCTGCTCCATCGCTACCGCTGGATCGCCTATGTGGGCCTTGCGATCATCCTCTACGTGGCGCTCAAGATGATCTACGAGGGCTGGATCGAGGTCGCGCCGCACGTCACCGCGGCGATCGGCTGAATCGGACCATCGATCCGAGATCATCAATCCTCGATTGACGGCGGAGAGATGGGAAGGCACAGAGCGTGACGCTCATGTCTCCCGCTCTCCGCCCTCATTTTTCCACGGCCGGGCTTCGGCACGGCGCCCGCGCCGCCCTGCCCGCCTTTCCCGGCTTCATCATGTTTGCCGTGGCGTTCGGCACGGCGGCGGCCCAGAAAGGCCTGTCGCTCGGCGAGACGCTGGGTCTCTCCGCCTTCGTCTATGCCGGCGCCTCCCAGATGGTCGGGCTCGAGATCTGGCAAAAGGCGTGGACGCCTTCGACGATCCTCACGATCATGATGGTCACGGCCGTCGTGAATGCACGGTTGATCCTTCTGGGCGCCACTCTCCAGCCCTGGCTCAAGGATGAGCCGCTCGCTCGCACGGCCTTCAATCTTTTCCTTCTCACCGAGGCCGGCTGGCTCGTCGGTACCCGCTATCACGGCGAGGGCGGCCGCGATGTGGGTGTGCTCCTGGGGTGCGGGATCATCCTCTGGCTGGTGTGGCTCGTCGCGACGCTCACGGGTTTCTTTGCCGGAGCCCTCGTGCCGGAGCCGAGGCGCTTCGGCCTCGATCTCGTCATGCCGATCTTCTTCGGCGTCATGCTCGTTCCCTTGTGGAAAGGCGCGAAGCCCGCCCTGCCCTGGCTCGTCGCGGGCATCGTGTCCCTGATCGTTCACGCGCTCGTCCCCGGCTATGTCTTCATCATCGCCGGCGCCTTGGCCGGGGTTGCTGCCGGGATGCTGATCGAATGACCACGCTCGGCAGCGTCATCCCGAGCCCCTGGGGCTCCGTCCTCGCCATCGGGGCCATGGCCGTCGTGACATATCTGTGCCGCATCGCGGGCGTCGCCGTCATGAGCCGGGTCCGCCTGACGCCGCGCATCGAGCGGGGACTTCGCGCCCTTCCCGGCTCCATCATCCTGGCGACGATCCTGCCCGTGGTCATCGACAACGGCTTTCCTGCGATGGCCGCCCTCGCGGCGGCGATCGTCGCCATGGCCGTGACGCGGATCGACATCGTGGGCCTGCTCGTGGGACTAGGCACCCTCTCCGTCATCAGGATGCTTGGCTGAGCCCTGCTTGAGGCGAAGGCGGATGCGGTACATCAATCCGTCGCGAATGTTGCGGTAGGAATCGAGCACCTGCTCGCGCGAGCCCTGCGTGATCGTCGGATCCGGGGTCGGCCAATATTCCACCTCGGCCGCGATGGTGCGGGTCAGTTCCAGCGCCGCGTGATGCGCCTCCGGCGAGAGCGAGATGATCAGGTCGAAGTTGAGACCCTCCCACTCCTCCAGCTCCTCGAGCGTGCGCGGCTTGTGCTTGGATCCATCGATGCCGATCTCGGACAGGATCGATGCCGTGAAGGCATCCGTGTCGCTCTTGCGGACACCGGCGGATTGCACATAGATCGACTTGCCGAAATAGTGCCGCGCAATGGCCTCGGCCATCACCGAGCGCACCGCGTTCATGGCGCAGACGAACAGAACGGAATGGATCCGTTTCGAGCGGGGCTCGTCCAAGCGCTCGTCCAAGCGTCAGCCCTTCCAGTGAAGCGCGAAAATCAGCGTGAAGATGCGACGCGCCGTATTGAAATCGAGGATCAGCTTGCCATCGAGACGCTTCATCAGGAGTTCGGCGGCTTCGTTGTGCAATCCGCGCCGCCCCATGTCGATGGCTTCGATCTGCGCCGGCGAGGCCGAGCGGATGGCCTGATAATAGCTGTCGCAGATCATCTCGTAATCGCGAATGGCCTTCCGGAAGGGCGTCAGGGACAGATGATGCGAGACGAGATGCGCACCGTCCTGAGCGGTCACTTCGAAACAGAGCTTCTTCTCGATGAGCGAGATGCGCAGGGCATAGGGGCCCCCGTCATAATTCGGCAGGCCGAAGGTGTTCTCCTCAAGGATGTCGTAGATGGCGATGGCCCGCTCGTGCTCCTGATCGGGGTTGCCTCGGCCGATCGAGGATTCGTCGAGGGTGACGGCAACCAGCCGGGTCCGCTCCTTCGCTTCGCTCGCCATCCCGTCCCCTCGCCGTTACAGGTTCAGGCGGATCGCGACCGACCGCGCATGCCCCTCCAGCCCTTCCGACCGCCCGAGCGTGATCGCCGCGGGACCGAGCGCCCGCAGAGCGTCCGCATCGCATTTCAGGATCGAGGTTCGCTTCATGAAGTCAAGCACGCCCAGGCCCGACGAGAAGCGGGCGGAGCGGGCCGTGGGCAGCACATGGTTCGGGCCGCCGACATAATCGCCGATGGCTTCCGGCGTATGGCTGCCAAGGAAGATCGAACCGGCATTGCGCACCCTGGCGGCCAGTTCCTCCGCGTTCTCCGTCTCGATCTCCAGATGTTCGGGAGCGAGCCGGTCCACGAGGGGAATGGCGTTCTCCAGTCGGTCGATCAGGATGATGGCGCCGTAATCGCGCCAGCTCGCGCCGGCGATCTCCGCCTTCGGCAGGGTCTTGAGCTGCTGCTCGACGGCCTTCTCCACGGCGTCGGCGAGAGCGGGACTGTCCGTCACGAGGATCGACTGGGCGGCCGGATCGTGCTCGGCCTGAGCCAGGAGATCGGCCGCGATCCAATCGGGATTGCCATGGGCGTCGGCCATGATCAGAACCTCGGAGGGGCCGGCGATCATATCGATGCCGACCTGACCGAAGACGCGGCGCTTGGCGGCCGCCACATAGGCATTGCCGGGGCCGACGATCTTGGCGACGGGCCGCACCGTTTCAGTCCCGTAGGCGAGTGCCGCCACCGCCTGCGCTCCGCCGATGCGGAAGACCTCGTCGACGCCGGCGAGGCGCGCGGCCGCGAGAACGAGCGGGTTGGTCTCGCCCTTCGGGGTCGGCACCACCATGGCGAGGCGCGGAACGCCCGCGACCTTCGCCGGAACCGCGTTCATCAGGACCGAGGACGGATAGCTGGCACGCCCGCCGGGCACGTAGAGGCCGACGGATTCCAGCGCGGTCCAGCGCCAGCCCAGGGTGACTCCGAGCGCGTCCGTGGACATGCTGTCCTGCGGGCGCTGCGCCCGGTGGTAGGTCTCGATACGCTCCTTCGCCAAAGCCAGGGCGTCCAGGGCCTCCTTCGAGCACTGGGCCTCGGCGGCGTCGATCTCGGCAGCCGATATGCGCAGGGTCTCGGGCTGGAGCGCCAGTCCGTCGAAGCGATAGGTGAAGTCGATCAGGGCCTCGTCGCCCTTGACGACCACGTCTTCGATGATGGCGCGAACGGCCTGGTCCACGTCCTCCGACACCTCGCGCTTGGCCGAGAGGAGCGCGGCGAATGCCTGCGGGAAGGATGGCTCCCGCGCATCGAGCCTCTGCGCCATTACAAGCGCCCCGCCGATTGGACCGGCTCTTCGTGCGAAGGGCGGCTTTCCGCGGCCCAGACGGGGCCGGTATCCTTCATCTGCATTTCGATACACTCCAGGTCCACCTGGATGGCTCCACCTTCCGCAAAGATCAAGGTGGCAGTGCCCGACGGGGCGCTGGTCTCCTCGAACGCGATAGCGAGAAGGTTGAGAACCGCATCCTTGTTGGTCTGGTCGATGCCGCGGACCCGTACGCCCGTGACATTCTCAAAATGCATGCAGGTCAGCCGGCGCTGGGGGGTCGCCGCCTCCCAGTCATAGCGACGCGTCTGGATGGCGAAGCGCCGCTCCCGGGGCAGATAGGCGATGTCTCCCACCCGCAGCAGCGAATCCTGCAGGTGGGCGGAGATGACGGCAAGATCTTCCGGATCGAAAGCGACAAGTCTCAGGAGGTCCATGGGCCACCAACCTATTGTTGAACTTTAAGGTTTAGGTAGAGAGCCCTTGGCCCCAGCGCAACCTGCCCAGGGCGGCTTCTTCTTCATGCCTCCTCATGGAAAAGGCCGGCTGCCTCAGCCGGCCCCTCCCGATCCCTATCCTCTCAGGCGCTCGATCTGAGCGCCGCAACGGGCGAGCTTGGCCTCAAGCGCCTCGAAGCCCCGGTCCAGGTGATAGACCCGGTTGATTGTGGTCTCGCCTTCGGCCACGAGCCCTGCGATGACCAGGGACACGGAGGCACGCAGATCCGTCGCCATGACCGGCGCCCCCTTGAGGCCGGCGACGCCGTCCACATAGGCGCTGTCCCCGTCCAGGCGGATCTGGGCGCCCAGGCGGGCGAGCTCCTGCACGTGCATGAAGCGGTTCTCGAAGATCGTCTCGCGGATGCGGGACGTCCCGTTCGCCCGGGTCATGAGGGCCATGAACTGGGCCTGCAGATCGGTTGGGAAACCTGGGAAGGGATCTGTGGTAACATCTACCGGCTGAATCCCATTTCCGTTGCGCCGGATACGGATGCCGCCATGGGTCGGGGACACCTCGGCACCCGCCTGCCCCAGCACGTCGAGGGCGGCCTGAAGGTACTCGGACCGAGTGTTGTCCAGGATGAGGTCGCCGCCCGTCATGGCCACGGCCATGGCGTAGGTTCCGGTCTCGATCCGGTCCGGCATGACGTCATGGGAAGCGCCGCCGAGGCTGGTCACGCCTTCCACGATAATCTCCGAAGTGCCGGCACCCTGGATTCTGGCCCCCATCTTGATCAGGCATTCCGCCAGATCCGCCACTTCCGGCTCGCGGGCCGCATTGCGGATCACGGTGGTGCCCTGAGCAAGTGTCGCCGCCATCAGGGCCACATGGGTTCCACCGACCGTCACCTTCGGGAAGTCGATCTCGGAACCGATAAGCCCCTTTGGGGCTGTCGCCACCACATAACCGGCCTCGATCTCGATGGCCGCGCCCAGTTTGGCGAGGGCCATGATGAGCAGATCGACCGGCCGGGTCCCGATAGCGCAGCCGCCGGGCATGGACACCTTGGCATGGCCGAACCGGGCCACCAGGGGGGCGATGACCCAGAAGCTCGCCCGCATGGTCGAAACCAGTTCGTAGGGAGCCGTCGTGTCGATGACGTTCTTGGCGGTCAGGCGGATGGTCTGGCCCGTTTCCGAGGACTGGCCCGGCCGGCGACCGGCGATAGAGTGGTCGACGCCGAAATTGCTCATGATCCGCAGGAGGGAGGAGATGTCGGCGAGCCGGGGCACATTGCCGAGTTCCAGGTTTTCCTCCGTCAGCAGGCTGGCGATCATCAGTGGCAGGGCCGCATTCTTGGCACCTGAAATCGGAATCAAGCCGTTGAGAGGCGCGCCGCCCCGGATGCGAATGCGATCCATCGAATTCCCTTTGCAGTATCTTGTCGAGCCATGCGCTATGCGCGCCTTGAGCGTTCTAAGCTAGTCGGACGGCTTGTCGCGCTCGGCGGAAACGCTCAAGCCTCCGGCTTCGTTTCCGGATGGCTTTGCAGCCTGACGTCCCCGGGCCTGAGCCTTCCGACGCTTGAGATTCTCTTTCAAGGCCGCCTTCAGCCGGTCAGCTTTCTCTTGCGATTTCACGTCAGTCATGGTTCACGCGACCCATCGTCGCCTTTACCAAATAGAGGCTTCGCAAGCGGCGCTCAACCGCAATATCACAGTTCAGGACTTTGACCCGGATCAATGTGATCTGGTATAATAGGTCCACTATCCCCGGGCATGTATTGCCCACCCGGTGAGATGATGGATTACCAAAACTTCTTCACGTCAGCCCTCGACCGCCTCCAGGCCGAGCGGCGTTACCGCGTTTTTGCCGATATCGAGCGACTGGCCGGTCGTTATCCCCAGGCTATCTGGCACTCTCCCGAAGGACCGCGCCCGATCACCGTCTGGTGCTCCAATGACTATCTCGGCATGGGCCAGAACCGGGATGTGACCCGGGCCATGGTGGAAGCCGCCTGGCGGCTGGGCACCGGGGCCGGTGGCACCCGCAACATCTCCGGCAACAGCAATCCCATCGTGGCGCTCGAGGCCGAGCTCGCCGACCTGCACGGCAAGGAGGCGGCCCTTGTCTTCACATCGGGCTATGTGTCGAACCAGACCGGCATTTCGACTCTGGCCAAGCTGATCCCCAACTGCCTGATCCTGTCGGACGCGCTCAACCACAATTCGATGATCGAGGGCGTGCGCCAGTCCGGCTGCGACAAGGCTATTTTCCGCCATAACGACCTCGAGCATCTGGAGGAACTCCTTCAGGCTGCCGGGGACCGGCCCAAGCTGATCGTGTTCGAGAGCGTCTATTCCATGGATGGGGATATCTCTCCGATCCACGCCATCTGTGACCTGGCTGAGCGCTACGGCGCCATGACCTATATCGACGAGGTCCATGCCGTCGGCATGTATGGCCCCCGCGGGGCCGGCATCGCCGAGCGCGAGGGCGCCATGCACCGGATCGATGTGATCGAAGGCACCTTGGGCAAGGCTTTCGGGGTCATGGGCGGGTATCTCACCGGCACCCGGGCTGTCATGGACGCCATCCGCAGCTTCGCTCCGGGTTTCATCTTCACCACCGCCCTGCCGCCCGCTGTCGCCGCCGCGGCCACCGCGTCGATCCGGCACCTGAAGGAATCCTCCGCTGAGCGCCAGCAGCAGCAGCGCCAAGTCGCTCGGACCAAGGCGGTTCTGGCCGGGGCCGGCCTGCCGGTCCTCGACACGGTCACGCATATCGTTCCGGTAATGGTGGGTGACGCGGAGGCCTGCAAGGCGGCCTCGGACCGCCTGCTGGAGAAGCACGGGATCTACATCCAGCCCATCAACTACCCCACCGTCCCCCGCGGCACGGAGCGCCTGCGCATCACTCCGGGGCCATTCCACTCGAACGCCCATATTGATGCCCTGGCGGTCGCCCTGGTGGAAGTCTGGACGGCGCTCAGGCTTCCTCTGGAGCCCAAAGTCCAGGCGGCCGAATAAAGATCATTTTCAAGCTTGCATGGAGGGCTGCCCTGTGGCAGTAAGCGGCCCTCCCCGTTGGCGCGCTGCCGTAGCTCAGTGGTAGAGCACTCCCTTGGTAAGGGAGAGGTCGAGAGTTCGATCCTCTCTGGCAGCACCAGCCAAAACCTCGCAAGTTCATGCATCGCAGGTTCTATAGCGGGATACTGGAACGCCGGTGCCGTGTAGAACACTGCAAGAACGATGGCCGCGACGCCCATTGGCCGCGTGAATGGCCGCCGTTCCGGCTAAAGCCATCAGCGGCGCCGCAGCTTGATGCCGGTGAGTTTATCCCCCGATTGGGATTTCCGAGGGATCCTCCTCAACATCGTTTTCACATGTTCCTTGACGGTATTCTGGCGGGGTACAGGGGTTTTCGAGTTCGGCTGCGTCATCCCACACTCCTCGTCCTGCTGGGCACGCGACGGCAGGTACGGGCGACGATTGCGCATCCAGAAGATTTCTTCTGTGACCAAAGTCACACAATTCCCAGAATGAGACTAATTGCCAATAGACGCTTCGCCGTCCGGTCGGGGCTCGCCGTCGAGGCGTTAGAACCAGACGTTTATGCAGGTCAATGTCCGGCGATCGAGCATCTGCAGGGCTTAAAGAATTGGACGTTCTATGACGCGCCTCTGATCCAGCAACATCTTCGATGTTGAAGCCCGTGACGGCTTTCTCGGCGTGCCGGTGACATTCTGATTGGCCTGCCTTTCCGGATATAGGCGTTTGCTCAACCTACCTCCCTTGGATATCGGCGATGATCCAGCATGGGTTTGCCACAATTGAGTGTCCAAACACGGTCTCCGATTGCGTGATTGTCGGAGAGCCCGGTGACCCCCGTCTACGCCGCCGATGAATTGGTCGACCTTCTCGCCGTCCGGCACCCGTTCGACGATCCTGAACTCGTCGCGGTTAGAGTAGACACCATGCCCCTTGATCAGGCGACCGCAACAGTTGTCGAGACCTGGGCTGGGGACGAGTTTCGACAGATGAATGCCGTGATCCGTCGGCGGTCCGGCCCGAGCATCGATAGCTTCGAAGAGATCAAGCGTCTATACCAGCTCAACTTTGGATCGGTCGGCCACCTGCTCAAGCTTGGGCTCATCGGTTTTGGTTTGTTCATATAGCACTCAGGCAACCCCTGATCTGAGCGGCCCACTCCTTTAAACTCAACGAAACACATCGCTCGGCATGGCTATTCTCCGGAAGATCTCGTGCTCATGGCCGCTCGCGCGGATCAGAGGATAGAGCGAGACAGGCTCGGGATGCCAGCTCAGAAAAATTCGCACGAGCCCGGATTAGGAGCCTCGTAGGTTGCGTATACCTGGCATGAACGACGTGAAGCGCATGGACATCATCGGCCTATTGGGTCCTTTGCGGCGCTATGCCCGCTCCCTGACGCGCGACGAGGTGCAGGCGGAGGACTTGGTGCAGGATGCACTCGTACGGGCCTACGAGCACAAGGCATCGTTCCGTCCCAGCGGCAACCTGCGCGGGTGGCTGCTCTCGATCGTCCATAACGCCTTTATCGACAACCGGCGTCGTCGCATCGCGGAGCTTCGACGCTGGGAGCAGGCTGCGGAGCTGGCCGAAAGCGCCGCCATGCCCGACCAGGAGAGCCGCGTCCGGCTTCAGCAGGTTCAGGCGGCCTTCATGAGCCTGCCCGACGAGCAGCGGGCCGCCCTGCATCTGGTGGCCATCGAAGGCTTGTCGTACCAGGAGGCCGCCACGGCCCTCAAGATTCCCGTCGGCACCCTCATGTCCCGTCTCGGGCGCGCCCGTGCCGCGCTCCGCGCTTTCGAGGCGGGCATCAGCCAACCCGGAGAGCCCGCGCCCAAGCGCCCCGACCTGCGCATCGTTGGAGGATCTGATGTCTGATCCGATCACAGAAACGGATCTTCTCGCCTATGTGGATGACCAGCTCGACCCGGCCAGGCGGATTGAGGTCGAGGAGCATCTAGCCCGGGATCCGGACGCGGCCGCGCGTATTATGGCCGATCTGAAGGACAGAGACACGCTCCGCTTGCTCCAGGCGGCTCCCCTGCCCCGTCCCGGGGAGCCTATGTTGGCGGCGGCAACCCGGCTCGAGCGCGCGCTCGCATGGCGGGAGGTCGGTCTGAAGTTGCGTCGCATCGCGGCCGTCGCGGCGCTGATCGGAATCGGCTGGGTCGCTCACGGACAGGTGGGCCTGGGCATCACCGACAGCGAGGCCTCGCCGAAGCCGCCAGCTTTTGTCGAGGATGCCGTCCATTCGCATGCAACCTCGCTCCTGCGGGCCCGCATGACGTCCCAGCACGAAACGACCGATTTCGACACTGCGGAGATCCTTGCGGTAACGGGAATCCAGCTGCCCGCCTTCCCTGCCGAATGGGTGGTACGGGATGTGCAGGTCTTTCCATCGCGGTACGGCCACAGCGTTGAGGTCGCGATCGATGCCGGCTCACTCGGGCGCGTGTCATTGTTCGCCGCCCAGGTGCCCGCGTTCGACGTGATTTCCCCGACCCCTGCCCGGATCGAGAACGCGCAGGCTGTCTATTGGCAGCGAGGCCTGCTCGCTTACGCCCTGACCGGTGCCGGCAGCGACAAGGCCATCGAGCGGGCCGCCCTGCGCCTGTCCCATACGCTTCAGTGATACATAACAGGAGGACCAGTGATGAATACACCTTACACTTGGCAGACGGCCGCGGCGCGTCCGAGCGGCGCCGTCTTCGACGAAGGCCTGCGCCAGCACATGCTGCGGGTCTACAACTACATGGGGATCGGCCTCGTGGTGACGGGACTCGTGGCGTTCTTCGTCGCCTCGACCCCTGCCCTCTACGTGCCGATCTTCCAGACCCCGCTTAAATGGGTGGTGATGCTGGCGCCGCTGGCCTTCATCTTCTTCTTCTCGTTCCGCATGGATCGGATGACCGCGGCCTCCGCACGCACGGCCTTCTTCGCCTTCTCGGCCGTGATGGGGCTTTCGCTCGCATCCGTATTCCTGGTGTTCACCGGCGCGAGCATCGCGCGCACCTTCTTCATCACGGCCACCATGTTCGGCGCCACAAGCCTCTATGGCTACACGACCAAGCGCGACCTCTCCCGGTTCGGCTCCTTCCTGATCATGGGCCTGATCGGAATCATCATCGCGTCGCTGGTCAACATCTTCCTCGCATCGAGCGCCTTGCAGTTCGCGATCTCGATCATCGGCGTGCTCGTGTTCACGGGACTGACTGCCTACGATACGCAGACCATCAAGGAGCAGTATGCCGAGGGCTTCGGGCACGAGGCAAACAGCAAGATGGCCGTGTTCGGCGCGCTCTCCCTCTATTTGAACTTCATCAACCTGTTCCAGCTCCTCCTCAGCCTCACCGGGCAGCGGGAGGAATAATCTCTCCACCACAACGTCATTGCATCAGAGGATCCTCATTCATGGACCATCAGGACCGTCAGGCCATCGAGCAGCTATTCGGCAAGATCACACAGGTGGAGCGCCAATCCACCCCCCCGGACGCTCAGGCGGCGGAGTTCATCCGGGCGCAGATCGGCCAGCAGCCGAATGCCCCTTACTACATGGCCCAGACCATCGTGGTGCAGGAGCAGGCGCTGAGCGCTGCCCAAGGCCGCATCCAACAGCTGGAGCATGAACTCGCCAGCCGCCGTGCAGGTGGAGGCGGATTCCTTGCCGGCCTGTTCGGCGGGCAGTCCCGTCCGCAGCAGCAACCCTCGTACCAGCCCTATCAGCAGCCGGCGCAGGGCATGCCGCCTCACATGGCACCCGGCATGATGGGCGGCATGGCACCGCAGCGCGGCGGGGGCGGCTTCCTGGCCGGCGCCGCTCAGACTGCGATGGGTGTCGCCGGCGGCGTTCTCATCGGCAACATGATTGCGGGAGCCTTCTCCGGCGGAGAGGCGAACGCGGCTGACGCCGGACAGCCGGAGCCGCAGCAGGCTTCGGCCGAGGATGCCGGTGACGACTTCGGTTTCGAGGAAGACATCTAAGTCAAATAAGCGATGGAGCGGCCCCCTGACCATGGGCAGGCCGCTCCATACCCATATCTCCCGGTCCGAGATCCGCCTACTTCATCCGGATCCCGGCAGGACTCGGCATCGCCGAGACATCTGTCCCTGCAGACATCACAACAATGGCCGAACGTCGGATCAGCCGAGATTGCCACCGGCCCATCCGGCTGAAACAATGCGTGTCAAGGCAGGGATGAAAGGAACATCGCGTGGACTTTTCCTGGCTTTCGGATCCGACGGCCCTTGTCGCCTTGGCGACCTTGGTCGTCATGGAGGTGGTGCTCGGCATCGACAACCTGATCTTCATCTCGATCCTCACCAACAAGCTGCCCGAGCATCAGCGCTCCAAAGCCCGCCGCATCGGCATCGGCCTGGCGCTGATCCTGCGCCTCGGCTTGCTCGGCACCATCGCCATCATCGTCACCTTGACGGAACCGATCTTCACCCTGTTCGGGCACTCCTTCTCATGGCGCGACCTGATCCTGATCGGTGGCGGTCTCTTCCTCGTCTGGAAGGCCACGAAGGAGATCCACCACAATGTGGATCCGACCCCGTCAGAGGATGTATTCGACACGGCGAAGCCAACCCTGACCTTCGGCTCCGCGATCACCCAGATCCTTCTGCTCGATCTCGTCTTCTCACTGGACAGCATCATCACGGCGGTTGGTATGACCGACATCGTCATGATCATGGTGATCGCAGTCGTTGCCGCCGTAACGGTGATGCTACTGGCCGCCAACCCGCTCGCGACATTCATCCAGAACAACCCGACCGTGGTCATGCTGGCGCTCGGCTTCCTGTTGATGATTGGCATGACTCTGATTGCGGAAGGCTTCGGCGCCCACGTGCCCAAAGGCTACATCTACGCCGCAATGGCATTCTCGGCCCTGATCGAAGGCTTGAACATGCTCTCGCGACGCACCGCGCGCCGGAAGGCTCCGTCTGGCCAATCCGCCGAACGATAAATGGATAGAAGGAGGCGTTGCCCGCGCCTCCTTTACCTTCAGCACGATATACGAACGGTAGAACTGAATGATCAGCCATAATCGCTTCGCCGCGTCCGCCTTGGTCCTATTCGGCACCCTCTCGGTTTCCCCGAGCAGCGCCCTTGCTCAGGGTGACAGCGCCCATCGAAGCACGGACGTGGTGGCGGGCAAGTCGCATCGGCTGGGCGTCTACGGCAATGTCCAAAAGGACTGCACATCGGGACCGTTGCCGGTGATCAAGGTGATGACCTCGCCAAAGCATGGCGAACTGAATGTGCGCAGTGGCACCCTGAAAGCAGGTCGCATCGCCCGCTGTCCGAGCCTCGCGGCGAAGGCGCAAGGAGTCTTCTACAAGGCAAATCCCAATTTCAAGGGAAGCGATCAGGTGGGCTACGAAGTCCGCTCAGCCAGCGGCAAGGTGGAAAGCCACTTCGTCACTGTTGTGGTGAAAGAAGCACCCGCATCGGGTACTACCCCGGATACGGATCAGGATCTCTGAAGGCGGCCCCTGATCCGCTCACGTTAGATCGAGACGACCCAGGAACCCGCAGATGTCATGACGACGTGCTTGATCCCCAGATGACGGCAGGGAAGGCGTCCTCGGCATTGGATGCCTGACGTATCGCCGTCATCATGCTCCCATCGCGCGGGCGGCACATCACGCGGGCCGGCGCATTCAGCGGCTCTCCAGGATGCGGGAAGAACCTACGATGGTTTCATGGGAAGCGCGAGACGACCTTAGCTTTGGATTTCAGTTGGGCTTTCCTTGCGAACTCCAATCCAGCCCCGTCGCAGCTGATCCAAGTTGACAGCAATGGCACCCGCGGCGGCCATCACAGCTAAGGCGGCCCAGGTGAATGCGTAGACGAGATGGTTGTTCGAGAAGGCGATGACCGTCAAACCTGCGACAGGTAGGCCAGCGTCACCCGGCGAGCGTTCGGCATCGATGAAATAGGGCGCAACGTCACCCAACCCACGCGCGGCAGCGATCGCGGCCACGTCACGTGAGAACCAGCGGTCGGATCGAGGGTCGTTCATGCGCAGGAAACCGCCCCGTGGCTCTGACATGCGCAGGAGACCGACCACCGTGGCGGGCTTTGGGCCCGGCCGCCACGAAGTCGGCTCGCGCCCTGACGCGGGAACGAAGCCGCGGTTGACGAGGATCGTCGTTCCATCATCTCGGGCCAAGGGGGTGACGACCCAATACCCGCCACCCAAGGCGGTCACGGCCTGGACAAACGTTGAGCGATCCTCAAGCCAGTCACCCGTTGCAAACACGCGACGATATTCGTCCGTAGCAGATCTCACGTCAGACCAACGTCCTGGTCCTGGCGCTGGAATCGGGGCTGCGTGGACGCGTGCCTCCACACGTTCGATCAGGTCAAGCTTGTAGGCGCGGCGATGGACTTGCCAGGCGGCGAGCGCGACGAGCAAGGCCACGAAAAGCAGCGCAGCGACATCGAAGGCGACCAGCATCGCGATTCGCTTGCCCGTCAGGGCCGTTGCAGCGCCTCGTGGGGCGACATCGGCATCATGTTCTGGTCCATGTGGTACATAACCCATATCGAGCCAACCAGCGTGATGACGACAAGAATGAGGGTGAACAACAGGGCCAGAAAGGTCCAGCCGCCCTCCGACTTCGTGTTCATATGCAGGAAATAGATCATATGGACAACGATCTGCGCCGCAGCCAGCACTATGATGATGATGCTGGTCGTGCGTGTGTCGCCCAGCACATCACCCATTACGAGCCAGAACGGAATGGCCGTGAGGATGAGCGACAGGATGAAACCCGTCATGTAGCTTCTGAACGTACCCTGCGCGCCATGGGAGTGATGCTCCCCGTGCACCTCGCTTTGGCCCTGCGACTGTCGGGTGGTTCCGGGTTCGGCAACCTGGCTCATCGCATGACCCCCATCAAATAAACGAAGGTGAACACGCCGATCCAGACCACATCGAGGAAGTGCCAGAACATGGAGAGGCACATGAGCCGGCGCTGATTCTCCAGGATCAGTCCGCGTTGCCGCACCTGGACCATAAGCGTAATGAGCCAAAGGATGCCGAATGTGACATGCAGTCCGTGTGTTCCCACCAGAGCGAAGAACGAGGAAAGAAAGGCACTGCGCTGGGGCGTCGCGCCCTCGCTGATCAAATGCGAGAACTCATAAAGCTCGATCCCGACAAAGGCTGCTCCGAACAGACCCGTGACCCCCAACCAGGCAAGGGTCGGTCTGATCCGGTCCCTGTCCATCTCCAACATGGCAAAGCCGTAGGTGATCGACGACAGAAGCAACAGACTCGTATTGACGGCAACGAGCCGCAGGTCGAACAGGTCGGCTCCCGACGGTCCCGCTGCGTAGTTGCGGCCGAGTACGCCATAGGTGGCGAACAGAACTGCGAAAATGAGGCTGTCGCCCATCAGGTAGATCCAGAAGCCGAACAGCGTGCCTCCATCGCCGTGGGCGTGCTCCTCCTGCTCGTAGAAGACGGGCGCCGTAGCGCCAGGTGGGGGAGTCGTCTCGTGCATCGGCTCAAACCCCTCCTGCGGGCTGGGCCAGCCTCTGGCCCTCAATTCGGACAACCTCCTCGGTCGGAATGTAGTAATCACGGTTGTAATTGAACGTGTGGGCGATAGCCGTCGCGATGATACCAACAAACGAAAGAGCGGCCAGCCACCAGATATACCAGACCAAGGCGAAGCCCAGTATGGTGCTCAACCCGGCCAGGATGACGCCTGTACCCGTATTCTTGGGCATGTGGATCGGCCTGAACCCTTCCAAAGGATGGTCGTAGCCGCGCCGTTTCATGTCCCACCATGCATCAAGATCATGGACCACCGGGGTGAAGGCGAAGTTGTAGGGCGGCGGCGGCGAAGTCGTCGACCATTCAAGGGTCCGTCCGCCCCAAGGGTCGCCCGTGACGTCGCGCAGCTTCTCACGCCGAACATAGCTGATGAAGAGTTGGAACACGAAGGCCGCGATTCCCGCCATGATGATGAAAACGCCGATCGCAGCGATCGTCAGGTAAGGCTGGACGGCTGGATCTTCGAAGTGCTGTGTCCGCCGCGTCACGCCCATGAGCCCCAGGATGTAGATCGGCGTGAACGTGATCCAGAAGCCAACCAGCCAGCACCAGAACGACACCTTTCCCCAGAATGGGTCGAGCTTGTAGCCGAACGCCTTCGGGAACCAATACTGGACGCCTGCGAGCAGGCCGAACACGACGCCCCCGATAATGACGTTATGAAAGTGAGCCACCAGGAACAGGCTGTTGTGCAGGACGAAATCGGCGGGCGGCACAGCCAGCAAAACCCCGGTCAGGCCACCGATCACGAAGGTCGGGATGAAGCCTATGACCCAGATGAACGGCGTCTCGAACCGGATCTTGCCGCGGTACATGGTGAAGAGCCAGTTGAACACCTTCGCTCCCGTCGGGATCGAGATGATCATCGTCGTGATGCCGAAGAACGCGTTGACGTTGGCGCCGGCTCCCATGGTGAAGAAGTGGTGCAGCCAAACAAGCCATGACACGAGCGCGATTACCATCGTGGCGTAGACCATCGACGTGTAGCCAAACAACCGTTTGCTGCAAAAGGTCGAGACAACCTCGGAATAGATCCCGAAGGCAGGTAGGATAAGGACGTACACCTCCGGATGACCCCATATCCAGATGAGGTTCATGTACAGCATCGAGTTGCCGCCGAAATCGTTCGTGAAGAAACGCGTCCCCACGTAACGGTCGAGCGCGAGGAGAACCAAGGTCGCGGTCAAAACCGGAAAGATCGTAACGATGATGGCGTTGCTGGCCAGCGTCGTCCAGGTGAAGACCGGCAGCTTCATCATCGTCATGCCCGGAGCGCGCATTTTCACGATGGTTGCGATCAGATTGATTCCCGACAACGTGGTGCCGACGCCCGCGATCTGAAGACCCCAGATATAGTAATCGACTCCGACGCCGGGACTGTAGGCGGCGCCTGACAGCGGGGGATAGGCAAGCCAGGTGGCTCGCGAGAACTCCCCCACGAACAGGGACATCATCGTGAGAACGGCCCCTCCCGCCGTCATCCAAAAGCTGAAATTGTTGAGAAACGGAAAGGCCACATCACGCGCGCCGATCTGCAACGGCATGATATAGTTCATGACGCCGGTCACGAAGGGCATCGCCATGAAAAAGATCATGATTGAACCGTGGGCCGTGAAGACTTGATCATAATGGTGCGGCGGTAGGTATCCCTCCGACGCGCCAACAGACAAGGCCTTCTGCGTGATCATCATGACGGCGTCGGCGAAGCCGCGCAGCAGCATCACGATGGCCAGGATGACGTACATGATGCCGATCTTCTTGTGGTCGACGCTCGTGAACCATTCCCGCCAGAGATAGCCCCACTGACCATACCACGTGATCGCGCCGACGAGCCCCAGGCCGCCCAAGGCGACGACGATGAAGGTCCCGACCAGAATCGGCTCGTGGTAGGGAATGGCTTCGAGCGAAAGGCGTCCGAAGAGCAATTGGCTGAGATCTGAGTTCGAGAACATGCGGAGGCCCGTCCGGATCAGTGCTGGTGGGGTTCGGCAGGTCGAGGGTTCAGTTGGGACGGTGCAGGGCCGCTGCCTGCACCGGGCGGGGTGGTACCCTGCCCCTGGTCGTTCGGCCCTTCGCCGGGTTGATCGCGCGGCATCACGCCCTGGGGCTCCTCGAGACTCCTGGGCGGGCGACCGGAGGCGGGGAATGTCGCGCCAGACGGTTCGGTGCCGCTTTCGAGGCGGCGGCCGTCGTAGTCCAGCCGCTTGCGGTTCTCCTCGCTTTCATCGGCAGCCCCGCCCGTCCTGTCGATGTGATGCATCTCGTGCACGCACATTTGGCCTGGCGCGACGCACAGGCCGAGGATGGCATCGAAGAGTCCCTCCTCCACCGCGCCGAATTGGCGAACCGGTTCCTGCTCGCTCGGCTTCTCAAGCTTGAGGTAGGCCTCACGGTTCAAGGGCGTCCCGGCCGACTTGGCCTTGGCCACCCACTCATCAAAGCCCTGCGGCGACAGACTTCGGAAACCGAAGTTCATGCGTGAGAAGCCCGATCCGCTGTACATCCCCGAGATGCCGGCGAACTCCCCCTGCTGGTTCATCACGGCATGCAGCTTCGTCTCCATCGCCGGCATGGCGTAGATCATGCCGGCGAGAGCAGGAACGTAGAACGTGTTCCAGACGGAAGAGGACGTGATCCGGAAGGAGATCGGCGCGTTCACGGGGGCGGCCATCTCGTTCACGCTCGCGACACCGTACTCGGGATAGATGAACAGCCATTTCCAGTCGAGTGCGACGACCTCCACCGTCAGGGGCTTCACGTCGGCAGGCACCGGCTTGTCGGGCGCAATCCGGCCAAGTGGCCTGTAGGGGTCGAGCGTGTGCGTGCTGATCCAGGTCATGGCGCCGAGCGCGATGATGATGAGCAGAGGGATTGTCCAGATAATCACTTCGAGCTGGGTCGAATGGTGAAAGTCCGGATCATAGGTCGCGTCATTGTTCGAGGCGCGGTAGCGCCATGCGAAAATGAACGTGAGCGCGATCACCGGCAGGATGACGAGGAGCATGAGCGCGGTGGATGCAATGATGAGGTTGCGCTGCTGAACCGCGATATCACCGGAAGGGTTCATGACGACCAGATTGCAGCCGGCGAGAAGCCCTGCGACGGCGATCAGAACCAGACCGTGGAGAGATCTGCGCCGCCAGCACGTGCGCGGGCGGTGTGGCGAGGGCGGTTGAGTGGGAGATTTGGCCAGGGCAGTCACTCCATGATTCCCCGCAGAACCGTGCCACGAGACGCGTTCCAGGGGACCCCGTGCATCGGCTGCCGCATGCTTCAGACCTGCCGGATTTCCGAGCGCGACAGGCTCAGTGCCACAAGCGTCGTGACGGCCCCTGACAGCAAGTACAGGCCGACGCAAGCAAGTCCGTATCGGGCCGACAGGAACAGGACGATCAGCGGCGCAAAGCCCGCGCCGAGCAACCAGGCGAGGTCATTGGTGAGGGCAGCGCCGGTATAACGGTATCGCTGCGCGAGCTGCGACGTCACTGCGCCGGATGATTGTCCATACGACAGGCCAAGCAGCGCAAAGCCGGCATTGACGTAGATCGTCTGGCCGATTGCATTCTCCTCGACGATCAACGGAGCGATGGTGCTGCAAACTGCGAAGACGGCAATGAGGCCGGCGGAGATCAGGAGGAGCCTTCGGCGTCCGATTTGGTCGGCGATGAGACCCGAAGCCACGACCGCGACCGCGCAGATGAAGGCACCGGAGCATTGAACCATCAGGAACTCTCCAGCGGAACGCTGGGTAAACAGGGTGATCCAACTGATAGGAAAGACAGTCACGAGATGGAAGAGAGCGAAGCTCGCCAGCGGGATCAGCGCCCCGACCAGGAGAACGCCCGAGTGGTTCCGGATCAGCGGCAGGATCGGCGACGGTTCGAGCCGTCGGCGTTCGAGCAGGCGAGAAAACTCTTCAGTCGCGACGAGCCGCAAGCGTGAGAACAAGGCCACGACGTTGATGGCGAAGGCACAGAAGAACGGATAGCGCCAGCCCCAATCCAGAAAATCGGCCTCTGACAGGTTAAGCAGAAAGAAGGCGAACAGCACGCTGGCGACCATGAATCCGAGTGGTGCACCCAATTGCGGAATGGCGGCGTAAAAGCCTCGACGCTCGACGGGCGCGTTGAGGGCGAGAAGCGACGCAAGCCCGTCCCACGCACCGCCCAGGGCGAGGCCCTGGCCGATCCTCAGAACGCCGAGAAGATACAAGGACCATGCGCCGATCTGAGCGTATCCGGGCAGGAAGGAGATCGCCATGGTGGAGAAGCCGAGCAAAAACAGCGCGATGGTCAGCTTGACGCCCCGACCGTGACGGCGGTCGATCGCCGTGAAGATAATCGAACCAACCGGCCGGGCGACAAAGGCCAACGAGAACATGGCAAACGAATAAAGCGTTGCCGTCACCGGTTCCGCGAACGGGAAGAACACCTTTGGGAACACCACCACGGAGGCAATGGCAAAGACAAAGAAGTCGAAATACTCTGCGGCGCGACCGATGATCACCCCGATGGCGATTTCGCTTGGCGCAACCTTGTGATCGGTGGATACCAAGCGGGCATCGCGCTCAAGGGGCGTGGAGGAAGAATGAGACCCTTGAACCTGATCCATCGTCATCTGGGTAATAGCCTCCAGTGAGAATAGTTCAGCCCAGTCGGTAGATCTGGTTCAGACCTCCAGAGGTCTGTCTTCCCGCTACGCGATCCGAGGCTCTGTCGACACAATCGAGGTTAGAGTTAACCGCAAATTTTAGGGCTGAAGACTGGTTCAGCAACCAGCATCGCCAAGCATTTTCACGTGCGGCATCGGATTTCGTCGCGCTGGCGGCGGGCGGACGCAAAAGCATCGCCGTCCGGGACGACGATTGTTACTTCATTACAATGTTTCATGATGTGAGTCGGGGTCGTTTCTCTGTCTGTGCCGTTGTGAGTTCCTCGACAGAACAGCAACAGCCAGTAGCGTCGAGGCAATCGAACGGCGGGTGTTCGAGAGCATCGCCTCCCCTCTCGAATTTCTCATGAACCCAGAATAAAAACGATATTTAGTTATATATTGCTTCCCTCTATAATTCCCGCTTGTAATCATCTGCCACGGATCATTGATGATGTCTGCGAAATCGCCGAACCGTGTCGACCGACACATCGGGATGAAAATCCGACTCCAGCGATGCGTCATCGGCCTCAGCCCGGAATGACTCGGCAAGCGCCTCGGCATCACGTGCCAGAAACTTCGGAAATATGAGAATGGCCAAGACCGTGTCGGCGCCGGGCGGCTGCAGGACATCGCCCATGCTCTTGGCGTAACCGCCTCGTATCTTCTCGAAGGGCAGACGCACTCCGCCCTGTCGACAGAGAATAGAACGGCCGTCCAGCGGTTCCTTGAGACGCAAGAAGGCATGGAACTTGCTTCCGCTTTCGTCAAGATCGAGAACCCGGCGCTACGCCGGGTTCTTTTGGACCTCATCAAAGCAGCGATTTCCGACAAGGGTTCTCAAACTTGACCTGGAGACTTCTTGTAGCTTCGCGACGCTTCTCCCGGTTCGTCTCCCCAGCCGATTTCCTTTGGCAAATCGAGAACAGCTTCTATCACTACTTTGGCAGGCATGAGGAACCAGGCGAGGCCTGCCGACGTCTTCCCTGAAGGATAGTCCG
>NZ_JAGPUP010000523.1:0-45521 GCF_018069605.1 Microvirga sp. HBU67558
AGGACTCGAACCTCCACGGGTCTCCCCGCTACCACCTCAAGGTAGTGCGTCTACCAATTCCGCCACGGCCGCGCTTGGATTGGCTAGAGGATCGGAGCGCCGACGGCAAGCCCCGGCCTTGCGCTCCGGAGGTGTCGATCACATCTGCGGCAGGCCCCCACCCACCACAACGAGATGCAGCCGATGAACGACCCGTGCCGATCGCATGCGACCTCTGGCCAAAACGCCGCCCTGGACGACGCGGCCTTCGGGCCGGACGGCCTGGCGGACGAGCTTGCCCTCCTGGCCTCGGCGCTGGACGGGCATGGCTGCCCCTGCGTGGCGGCGGCCTTCCGGCAGGCGGCGCGGCGGCGGCGCGTGCAGAACCTCCTCGAGACCGCCCTGGCTGTCGCGGCCCGGGTCGTCTAGCGGCGGGCCTGGGGCAAGGGGCGCGGCCGGGGTCCGTGCCCTCGCATTCGTCAGACTCATTAAAAAGCCGTCGATGTTCCGGATGACCCCGCTCCGCATCGACCATCATGGGGTACGAGTTCCTTGAGCACCGGCATCGTCGCGACTGCAATCGTTCTGATCATCGGCTACGTCATCGTGTCGAGGGTCGTCGGCCTGGCGTTCCGCTTCGTGGTTCCGCTGGTCATTCTCGTGCTCCTGGGCGGAGCCGGCGTGTTCTCCGGCCTGATGCCGGAGCGCTCCGCCGCCGACCCCTATGGGCCGTACGCAGAGGCCCAGCATCGCCCTGCCGCCATCGGCGACCTGCGCCTGCGCGACATCGCCGACATGGCGGTCGACGCGGTGCGCTCCGTGCTCCAGGGAAGCCTGGCCCTCCTGAACGGCATCTCGGACCCCGAGCCGGGGCGGGAGCCGCACTGGTCGGAGGAGCCGGAGCATGCCCGGCGAGGTGCGCCCTATAGGCCCCAGCCCGGCTTCACCGACGATCCGGGCCGGGACGAGCCAAGGCCCCGGTGGTGATCGGGCCGGCCCGAAATCCCGATCAGATCTTCCGGCTGACGAAGCGCGATCCGGCGAGCGCAAAGCGCCAGAGCCTGTCGGTGGCGCGGGAGATCCCGATCCTCGGCCCCGCGGTCACTTCGACCGGTTCCTCCCGGCCGAAGACCTGGAAGGGCGCCTGGTCCAACGGCAGCCCGTTGTGGGCGATCGTCACGCCCAGGGCCTGACAGAGCCGACCAGGGCCCGCGCAGAGAAGGCGAGGATCGTCGAGCCCTCGCCGCGCCATCATCGTCCCGAGTCCGGCGGTGGGCTCCAGGGCCCGGATCAGGACCGCGCTCCCCGGCAGGCAGACGACGTTGAGACACCAGTGGATCCCGTAGGATCGGTACACGTAGGCATGACCGGCCGGACCGAACATGGCCGCGTTCCGTACGGTCGGGCCGCAGAAGCTGTGCGAGGCCGGATCGTCGCCCGTGTAGGCCTCGGTTTCGACGATCACGCCGCCGATTCCCTCGACGAGCAGGGTTGCCCCGACAAGATCCTGGGCGATGGTGACGGCGTCGCGGGCGAAGAACGCCGACGACAGGATCCCGGCGTTGCGCGATGACTTCGGCGAGGACTTGGGCGACGACTTGGGCATGTGCACGGGCTCACACGCCTTCCTGAGACCGGATCCGGTCATAGGCCGCCCGCACCGTCCCCTTGCCGTAGATCCGCTCCAGCCGGCGTACGGTGAAATGTCCGCGGGCCAGCGTCTGGAAGTGATCGATGAAGGCAGCGTTGACCGCCGCGCCTCCGATCGCCCCGATCACCGGAACCGCCTGGGCGGCGACCTTCTGCGACACGACCACCCCGAAGCGGGCTCCGATCTGGGCCACCAAGCGGAGGATGGCCGAGGTGCTCTCGTCGACGACGCCGCGCCCGGCCATCTGCTGCAGGGCGCGGGTGACGGACTTCGCCATGGCGGCCCGCACGGCGAAGTAGCCGGCCTCGTGCAGGTTGTCGGAGCCGGAATGCCCGCCCAGGGCGAAGACCTGGACGCAGGCCAGGGCCGTCTCGGGATCCTCGAGGTTCTCGCCCTCGCTCTGGGCGACGCGGGCGATCGACCGCAGCATGATCGTGGTCGAGACCGGAAGCTCCACCAGAACCGCCGAGATGCCGAGCGCCCCGCCCATGGCTCCGGACAGGGCGGCCAGCGCCTTGTGAACGCGGGTCTCGGGGTCCCTGCCCGTCTTTGGGATCGTCTTCAGGGCATAGCGCAGGGCGCGGGTCAGCGCCGTCTGGGTAGCCTTCGAGATCACGTCCGAGACCGGCACCGGAAGCGCCTGCCCGAGCAGCTCGACCGGCCGACCGGCCAGGGCCGAAAGCCGGGCCACGTAGCTCGGCCCCTCGAGGGCGAGCACGGCCTGCCGCAGCGCCTCGCGATCCTCGTCCGAGAGGGCGATCTCCGGCGGGGCGGCGCGATCTGCGGTTGGTGGCGGCGGTGTCTGGGGTCGAAGGTCGTGGCTCATGCCCTCTAATTGGGGATCCGAAGCCGCTACGCACAGGTCGCAACCCTTCAACTCAGCTTGGCGTTGATCTGGAAGGCTGGAGGAGCCGATGTTGATCAGATCCGCCGCGGCTTTCGTGTCCGTGTTGATGGCCCAGGTCGCCGCGGCGCAGCCCGTTCCCCCTCTGCCGCCCCCACGGCCCGTCGAGCCTCCTTCTCCCGCTCCTGCTCCTCGGCCCGAGCCTTCCCCGGCGCCCACCGCCGCCGCGCCACCGGCCCTTCCGGCAGCCGACGATTGCCTGGCCGGACTGAAGGCGGCCGGGTTCGAGATCGAGCCAGCGGAGCCGCCCCAGGTCTCGAACGACCTCTGCCGGATCGAGACGCCGGTGCGGCTCAAGGCCGTGCCGGTTCCGACGAAGCCGGAGACAGCTGTCCGGCTCGCCAACCAGCCGGTCCTGGCCTGCCGCTTCGCCGGACCGTTCGGGCACTGGATCGGCGATCTCGTCGCCCCGCTCGTCGCGGGCATCAAGGGGAGCGACCTGAAAGCCGTCCAGACCGGCCCGGGCTTCGAGTGCCGCAACCGGAACCGAGCCGCCACGGGCAAGCTCTCGGCCCATGCGCAAGGGCTCGCGATCGACATCGCCGGCTTCGAGCTGGCCAACGGGGCGACCCTGCGGATCAAGCCTGAACCCGACGCCGCACCGGATCCGGCACTCGCAGCCCTGCGGACGGCGGCCTGCGGCTGGTTCACGACGATCCTCGGTCCCGGTTCGGACGAGGCGCACCACGACCACCTGCACGTCGACATCGAGCAGCACGGATCGAGCGACCGCTACCGGATCTGCCAATAGGCGATCGTCGCGGCACGGATCGCCTGAACGTGAACGAAGACCTCGAGGGTTCGTCCCCTAGAGGTCTCGACACTGTGATATCTCAGCAATCCCGTGACCTCACGCTTTCCACGAACGACCGCGAGCAGCGCCATGACCCAGCACCTGAAGATCGACTTCGTCTCCGACGTGGCCTGCCCCTGGTGCGTCATCGGCCTGCGGGGGCTCGAGCAGGCGCTCGCCAACGCCGCGGACGCGGTCGAGGCCGACATCACCTTCCAGCCGTTCGAGCTCAATCCGGGGATGTCCGCAACGGGGCAGAATCTTGTCGAACATATCATGGAGAAGTACGGTTCCACGGCGGAGCAGTCGGCCGCCAGTCGCGCGATGATCCGATCGCGCGGCGCCGAGGTTGGCTTCACGTTCAACATGACGGAGGAGAGCCGGATCTACAATACGTTCGATGCCCACCGGCTGCTCCACTGGGCGGGGATCGTCGGACGCCAGCGGGAGCTGAAGCTCTCGCTGTTCAAGGCGAACTTCACCGATGGCGCAAACCTATCCGACCATGGAGTGCTCGTGGATGCTGCGGTCGCGGCCGGCCTCAATGGGGATGAGGCGCGCGAGATCCTGGCGTCGGGACGCTATGCGGAGCAGGTCCGCGGTGCCGAGCGTGAGTGGAGTGCCCGCGGCATCCGCTCGGTCCCGGCCATCGTGATCAACGGAACCTGGCTGATCTCGGGCGGCCAGCCGGCCGGTGCCTTCGAGCAGGCGCTGCGCGGCATCGCCGCCGAACTTGAGCAAGCCTCGGCCGGCGCATGACCGCGCGTCGATTGGGGCATCGCGGACGCTTTGAGCCTCCGCGGGCCATTTCGACAGGCTCAGACCCGGCGCCCAATCCGATGCAGGCCCTCACCAGCGCTGATGCACATGCGGGCGGATCAGACGGTCGTAGATGCTCCGGGCGGCATCCATCTGGTCTGCCGTCAATGCAGGCAGCTCAGCCGCCCGCGCATTCGAGACCGCCTGGTCCGGATTGCGCGCCCCTGGAATGACGACCGTCACGGCTTCGCTCATCAGGATCCATCGAAGCGCGAACTGCGCCATCGGCAGGGTGCCGGCCACCGACCGCAACTCCTCGACGGCCTTCAGGCCCACCTCGAACGGGACGCCCGAGAACGTCTCGCCGACGTCGAACGCCTCTCCGTGCCGATTGAAGGCCCGATGATCATCGGCCGCGAACTGACTGCTGTCGCTCAACTTGCCGGTCAGCAGGCCGCTGGCGAGCGGCACCCGGGCGATCACCGCCACCTGGCGCTCCTGAGCCAGGCGGAAGAACAGTTCGGCCGGACGCTGACGGAAGAGGTTGTAGATGATCTGCACGCTCGCGATCGGGTATTCGAGAGCTTTGATGGCCTCCTCGACCTTTTCGACGCTCACGCCGTAGTGTCTGATCTTGCCAGCTTGGACCAACCGGTCGAGGGCCTCGAACACCTCAGGACGGTAGTAGACGTCCGTGGGCGGGCAATGGAGCTGCACCAGGTCGAGCGCATCGGTCTGCAACCGTTCCAGCGAGCCTTCGACAAAGCGCGTCAGCGCGTCGGCCGTATAGGCGCCCGCCACATGAGGGTTCAGCTGACGACCGGCCTTCGTCGCGACGATCACGTCATCCTGGTGTCTTTGCTTCAGGACGCGAGCGATCAATCGTTCGGAGCGACCGCCGCCATAGACGTCAGCCGTGTCAATGAAGGTGACGCCGGCATCAAGGGCCGCATGGAGGGCGGCTTCGGCGTCGTGCTCGGAGACGTTGCCCCAGCTGCCGCCGATGGCCCAAGCGCCGAAGCCGACCTCCCCGACCTGCTGACCTGTTCTGCCGAATGAGCGCTTCTTCATGGAGTGATGTCCTGGCTGATGGAAAGGGGAAGGCCTAGTCCGCCCGATCGGGCGTCGCAAACCCGGCAAGGGAATGGTCTCGTGTGCGTTCGAGAATGGGGTCAGCAGAAATCGAAGTCGCAGCCCTCGTCGGCCTGCAACACGCTCCTGAGATAGAGGCCCCAGTATCCTCGCTTCTCCTCGAACAGGTGGTGCGGCGGCCGCCATTCCTGGGCGCGGCGCCCGAGTTCGACTTCGTCTACGAGAAGCTCGAGACGCCGCTCGGACACATCCAGCCGGATCAGGTCTCCGCTGCGCACGAGCCCCAAGGGGCCGCCGGTCGCGGATTCGGGAGCGACGTGGAGCACGATCGTCCCGAAGGCGGTGCCGCTCATGCGCGCGTCCGAGATCCGGACCATGTCCGTCACGCCTGCCTGGGCGAGCTTCTTCGGGATCGGCAGATAGCCGGCCTCGGGCATCCCGGGGGCGCCTTTCGGGCCGGCATTGCGCAGGACGAGAACGTCGTCCGCCGACACGTCGAGCTCCGGATCGTCGATGCGGGCGACGAGATCCTCGACAGACTCGAACACGACCGCGCGGCCGGTATGCTGCAGGAGCTCGGGCGAGGCCGCCGAGTGCTTGATCACCGCCCCGAGGGGAGCAAGATTGCCGCGCAGGACGGCCATGGCACCTGTCCCTTTGAGAGGATTGTCCCGGCTCCGGATGATCGTCTGCCCAGGCACGTTCTCGGCATGATCGGCAATGGACCCGATGGTCTCGCCCGTGACCGTAACGGCGTCCAGATCGAGGTGATCGCGCAGTTCCTGCAGCAGGCGGGGAACGCCGCCGGCCCAGTGGAAGTGCTCCATGTACTTGGCCCCCGAGGGTTTCAGGTCCACGAGGACAGGAACGTCGCGCCCTATGCGATCGAACTCTTCCAAGTCGATTTTCAGGCCGCGCCGACGCGCGACCGCGGCCAGATGGATGAGGCCGTTGGTCGAACCGCCGATGGCCTGCAACACCACCATGGCATTGCGGAAAGCCGCCTCGGTCAGTAGCTCGCTGGGGCGGATCCCGCCCTCTGCCAATGAAACGGCCTGGCGGCCGCTCGCCTCGGCGGCCCGGATCCGATCGGCATGCGTGGCCGGTATCGAGCCGGTTCCCGGCAGGGCGATGCCGAGCGCCTCGACGAGACAGCCCATGGTGCTTGCGGTGCCCATGACCATGCACGTGCCTTGGGTCGGGGCCAGACGGCCGCTGACGACCTCGACCTCGTCCTGGTCCATAGCCCCGGCCCGGTGCTGCCCCCAAAGGCGGCGGCAATCGGTGCAAGCCCCCAGCATCTCGCCCTTGTGGTAGCCGACCAGCATCGGGCCCGTGATCAGTTGGATCGCCGGAACATCGGCGCTCGCAGCCGCCATGAGCTGCGCTGGCACGGTCTTGTCGCAGCCTCCGATCAGCACCACCGCATCCATCGGCTGAGCGCGGATCATCTCCTCCGTGTCCATGGCCATGAGGTTGCGCAGGAACATGCTGGTCGGGCTGGCGAAGGATTCGTGGATGGAGATCGTGGGGAACTCCATCGGCAGTCCGCCGGCCAGCATGACGCCCCGTTTCACAGCCTCGATCAGGCGGGGCACGTTGCCGTGGCAGGGATTGAAGTCACTGAAGGTATTGGTAATTCCAACGATGGGGCGTTCCAGAGCATCGTCGGAGAAGCCGGCCGCTTTGATGAAAGCCTTGCGCAGGAACAAGGAGAAGCCGGGGTCGCCATAACTGGTGAGATTGCGTCGCAGGCCGAAAGCGGAAGGCTTGGGATTATTGGTCATGACGACAGATCATTGGTGTGCTAACAGGATTGTCAACAATAATGTCGGAGACCAAGCGAGGATCGCATGGATGGCGGGGAACGTCAGGCTTCGACCGATCGTGTGAGACTGGTAGCCAATGCCCTTGAGGAGGACATCGTCCTGGGATGGCTGCAGCCGCGGGAGAGACTGATCGAGGAAGACATCGCAGCTCGTTTCGACGTCAAGCGGCATGTGGTGCGCGAGGCGATTGCCGAACTCGAACGCATGGGGCTGGTCGAGCGCGTTCAGAACAAGGGCGCGACGGTGCGCATGATGAGCCCGACGGATGTCCGCCAGATCTATTTCGTCCGGGAGGCTTTGGAGACCCTGGCGGCGCGAGAAATCCCGCTGCCGCCCCGACCGGAGACGATTGCGAGGCTGATCGAAATCCACGGGCAGCATTCGGCTGCAGTCGAGAATGGCGATGCCCGGGCCGCGTTCAGGGCGAACATGGCGTTCCACACTGCGCTTTTCGAAGCCTGTGGCAATCCGCACCTCATCGAAGCGATCCGCACCCTCGCGCAGAAGGCTCACGGAGTTCGCTCCTATACGGCGGCAAATCCCATGCTCCTCGCCAGGGCGAGGGACGACCATCAAGCGATGATCGAGGCACTGGAAGCCTCCGATCGGGAGAGGCTGATTCAGCTTTGCCAGGATCACCTCAGACCGGCTCGGGAGGCCTACATCGCCTCCGTGGAGCAACGCTTCGGCAAGGCTGGCTGATGATCACTGTCGATGACGGGCCTCGACGTGATGGCAGGCGAGACAGAGTGCAAGCGCATGAGGCGGAAGGTCTGTCGCTTGTACCCTCCGAGCGATGCGCTGCTTTTGGGAGAAGCTCCGGCTTCGACCGGAAAGTGGCCGGTATTACCATCAAAGCAACCGAAGCAATGATTCAAACACAAGGGTGATCAACGATGGACCTTCAGCGCAACGCTTTCAAAACCGCTCTCAAGGCGGAGAAGCTGCAGATCGGGCTCTGGAGCAGCCTCTGCAGCAACATCGTGGCGGAGATCATCGCCCAGAGCGGATTCGACTGGATCCTTCTCGATATGGAGCATTCCCCGAACGAAGTTCCGGGGATCCTGAGCCAGCTTCAGGCACTCGCTGGCGGAACGGCGACACCCATCGTGCGTCCCGCCTGGAATGATCCCGTCCTCATCAAACGTCTCCTCGACATCGGGGCGCCCGCCGTTCTGATCCCCTTTGTTCAAACCGCTCAGGAAGCAGAACAAGCCGTCGCGGCCTGTCGCTATCCTCCGGCAGGCATCCGCGGCATCACGTCGGTGAGCCGCCCCAGCGGCTACGGACGGCTGCCGGCCTACCTCAAGCAGGCCGATCAAGAGACCTGCGTTCTTGTGCAGATCGAGACGTCTCAGGCTCTGGCAGACTTGGAGGCAATCGCCAATGTCGAGGGTGTCGACGGCGTGTTCGTCGGACCGGCGGATCTGTCCGCATCCTTGGGCCATATCGGAAACCCTCAGCACCCCGAGGTACAGGCTGCCATTCGAGATGCCGTTCGGCGGCTTCAGGCTATCGGGAAGCCCGCCGGCATTCTTGCCCCGCGAGAGGCGGATGCCCGGCGCTACATTGAATGGGGCTATGGGTTCGTTGCCGTCGGGTCCGATCTGGGACTTCTGGTCAAAGGCGCCGACGACTTGGCTCAGAGCTTCCGATCGAGTTCCTCGGGAAGCTCTCTGCCAGAAGGCCGATGAGAGCTCGATGGGCGACGGTGATGGCCCCTTGAGGCCGCCGGTCCAAGCTGGAATAGGCCATGATGAAGGATGGATCGGGACCCACGCGACAGCGTCACCGAGTGCCTGGCCGAGCAAGGCAGAGCGACTCGGGACCGCCTCCCAGGTTCCCGCCAAACGTCAAGGGCGGTTCCTAGAAGGATTCATTGTCGGGGATCCTGCGGGAGACATCTGCCCGGGGTTACCCCCATATTCCCTGCCGCGCCGGTCCATTGAATGCGCTACCCTTATGCAAGAACCCGGCCCATTACGTGGCACTGCCATGCGTCTGGGACATGAACATACGGGGGCTTCAACACCTACATATCATCCACTGTCTCGGATCGAGGGCAAGTGGATCCTCTTCGGGACGCAAGTTGCTCGCGGCTCGGTTTCGGCCGCGAAAGCGGAGAACGGAATGGAAGGATCGATCGGGAAGAACAAGCATCCCCTCACCCGGGAAGCTTTGCAGAACGGCTTCGTCAGCGAGATGATCGCGCGATCGGGGAGCAACCTTCGGGTGCTTGGCGACGAAGAGCGGCGGCGATCCCTGGAAGCGACGCTCGCTGCTCAACCCGCTCCGGGCGATGATGTCTGGCTGTTCGGCTATGGTTCCCTGATCTGGAACCCCGCCTTCCACTATGCCGAGCGTCGACCCGTCCTGATCCGGGGCTGGCATCGCCAGTTCTGTCTGGCCACCCCCATCGGGCGCGGAACGCCGGAGCGCCCCGGCCTGGTTCTGGGACTTGATCGAGGAGGCTCCTGCAGGGGTGTGGCATTTCGCATCCCGCGTTCCGAGGCGGAAACGGAACTCGAGCTGGTCTGGCGGCGCGAAATGGTGACGGGAGCGTATGTGCCGCGCTGGGTCACGCTGTCCGGCCCGGACCTGCCCACCGGCGCCGCGGGCATCGCTTTCACCATCAACCGGGCAGCACCGAATTATGTGCGTCCCGTCTCGGAGGCCGACACGGCCCGGGTGATCGCCACCGCCCATGGGGCGCTCGGCTCATGCCGGGATTATCTCTTCGACACGATCCACGGTCTGGAGGGATTTGAGATCCACGACCAGCATCTCAAGAGGATTGCGCGGCTGGTGCGTGAATACCGGGACTGAGAGATCGATAGCCCAAGTCGCGCTCCATTCCGGACCTACGAAGAGTTCGATTCGCCCTCGAATCGGCGGGTCAGAGCCGCAGAGCCTTCATGACACCCGAGATTGCGGGATGAACATTCCCTCCAAAAAAGAGACTTTCAGACCCATAGGTAAGTATTTGAATTGACTCAGTTTCAGCAAGATTATGAGTCAGATATATGCAGGAGGCGAAAGCTCAATCGCATCAGACTTTTAGTCGTGAAGTCCGCATAGGAGTCTGCGTGGTCCCGTATCGAACTCTGCGCTCGGCTGTATCGGACTCGGCGTGGGAAAACCGGGCCTCAACATAGGAGTCTGCGCGCTCGCGCATCGGACTCGGCGCGGCCACTGTGCTAAAGGCCTGTCGATCAAGTCGAAATTTTCATGAAGCCTGCATCGAACTCTGCGCAGACTTGAAGCCTTTCCGCTTGGAAGGAGTTCGAACTTCCAATGGGCCGGCGTTTTGACCAGAGCGTATCGAACTCTGCGCACCTCCGGCCGGTACGCCGGAGTCCCAGCAGCCTTTCCCTACCCTGCTGGGCGTATTGAACTCTGCGTGGTCCTGACTGGGCTACGCTAGGGACGCGGGCATCGGAGAAGTCCGATCTGTTCCCAATGATCTCGGTTGACCCTTCCTGCGCGGAGGCGCGACGAAAGCTCTGGATAACTCTCGATCTCCGGTCATCACGAGGAACCCGATCCCGGCATTGGGGCGTTGCGAGTCCGCGAGCCACCTCCACGCCCGACGAGTTCAAGAGGCAATATGACCGCTGAAGACCATCTTGCCACGATCCGTGATGCCGATCTCCTGGAAGAGGTCGAGCGCGCGCGCGGCCATTTCATGTTCAAGACTATTGTCGAGCACATTGCCCATAAACAGGAACAGCGCGACGCCCAGCAGGCGAAGCAATCTGCCGTCGAGGCCCGGCGTGCGGCCATGAGCCGAGATCAAAGACGTCGCGATGCCGTGCGTGAAGTGATCGAAGCCGCACCGAGCTCCCCGGAAAACATCCAGAACATTCACAGCGTTCTGGCCCTGTGCGGGCTCCCGTATAGGGAACCAAAGGGTGAGCGCGAGTTCTTCCGCGAGTATGGTCGGAACACGCTCAGCATCATGGCTGGTCGCCTCAAGAACCCGAAGACGGGCCAGATGGAGGTTCAGGGGCTCCCCTATGGGCCAAAGGCTCGTCTCGTTCTGCTTCACCTCTGCACCGAGGCCGTTCGTCAGCGCAGCGCCCGGATCGAGGTTGCAGACAGTCTCTCCGGCTTCATCAAGCAGATGGGCTTCCCCGTGACGGGCGGCGAGCGCGGGACGCTCCGGCAGTTCAAAGAGCAGTTGAACCGGCTGGCAGCCTGCACGATGCAGATCGGTCTCTGGGACGGCGCATCGCGATCGAGCACGTTGAACGTCCCACCGTTCCGGCAGCTCGATATCTGGCTGACCGGCAGTTCCGATCAGGGTTTGCTCTGGTCGAACACCGTTCAGTTCCACGCCGACTTCTATGACAATCTCATTCAGCACGCGCTTCCGGTCGACATCCGGGCCGCGCGGGCGTTCTCCGGCTCAGCCCGGAAGCTCGACATGCTGTTCTGGCTCGGATACCGCCTGCGGACGGTGCAACGGCCGTTGAAGTTGAGCTGGGACAATCTTCATCAGCAATTCGGCTCCGACAACGCCAGCATCCGGAGCTTCAAGCAGGCCTTCAAGGGAGACTTGGCCCATATCAAGGAGGTGTTCCCGCGCCTGCGCGTGTCGCTCGACGACGGCGGGATGCTCCTGCTCCCGACGGACCCGAGCGAACTTCTGGTCCAACCCAGACGCCCCAAAGCAGAAAAGCTCAGTGCATCAGCCGCTTAAGAGCGCAGACTTCGATTCGCTCCGGTCTCGAAACCCCTGGATCATGACCATCGGGCGTACGCATCCGCGCGCTGGATATGGCTGGGGCAGTCCCGACGGACATCGGTTACGCGGTGGCGCATGGCATGCTGCCGCTTAAACGAACCCGGCGAGAGCGTGCGGCACATATGCCTCTTCCAGTTGCGCAATCTCCTCCGGTGTCAATTCGAGGGACAGAGCAGCTACGGCATCGTCCAGGTGCTGCGGCTTCGTGGCGCCGATGATCGGTGCGGTCACGACCGGCTTGTGCAGCAGCCAAGCCAATGCGACCTGCGCCCGCGGAACGCCCCGTCGGGCCGAGATCTCAGCCACCCGCTCCACCACCTTGCGATCCGCCTCCGCGGTCGTGGCATACAGCGACTTGCCGAATTCATCCGTCTCAGAACGGGCGCTGCTCTCGTCCCAGTCACGGGTCAGGCGGCCGCGGGCGAGCGGACTCCAGGGGATGACGCCGATGCCCTCGGCCTGGCACAGACGCAGCATTTCCCTCTCTTCCTCACGGTAGAGGAGATTGTAGTAGTTCTGCATCGACACGAACCGTGTCCAGCCGTTCAGGTCCGCCGTGTAGAGCGCCTTGGCAAACTGCCAGGCATACATGGATGAGGCTCCGATGTAGCGAGCCTTGCCGGCCCTGACGACATCGTGCAAGGCCTCGAGCGTTTCCTCGATGGGTGTCGCGTAGTCCCAGCGATGAATCTGGTAGAGGTCGACATGATCGGTGCCGAGCCGGCGCAGACTGTTGTCGATCTCGGTCATGATGGCAAGGCGGGACAGCCCGGCTCCATTCGGCCCCGGGCGCATTCGGCCATGAACCTTTGTGGCGATCACCACCTCGTCCCGTCTCGCGAAATCCTTGAGCGCGCGGCCGACAATTTCCTCGCTTGTGCCGTCGGAATAGACATTGGCCGTGTCGAAGAACGTGATGCCGAGCTCAAGGGCATGCTTGATGAAGGGCCGGCTCTGCTCCTCGTCCAGAGTCCAGGGATGGCTTCCGCGACCGGGAACCCCGTAGGTCATGCAGCCGAGACACAGGCGGGAAATCTCAAGGCCGGAGCGGCCGAGCCTCACGTAATCCATGACCGTGTTCTCCTCCTATTCGCTGTACCGACGCCGGCCTCATCGCCACCCGGACCGGAAACAGGGGCAAGGCTTTGGTCGAAATCCCGAGCTGATGGACGAGTTATAAGGCTCATTGGGGGATCGACCAGCGGTCGGCCGACTGTCGGCAGACCCATCGAGGCGATACAGGCGTGACAGCAGGCTTGCCGTCCACGGCACTGCCAACCTGGTTCCATTCATGGGGCCCATACATGACTGAGGCTCATCGGTCCATGCAGACCCAGGCCTCTCATCGTTTCGGCGGAACGGACCTAGATACATCGCCGACAGCAGCCTCACTGATTCCGAACACAAGGACTTCGACCATGGACATCACGAGAGCCGGATCACAGCCATCCGGGAAGGGACCGCACGAATACTTCACCGGGACAGTGCGCATCGACCCCCTGTTCAGCCCGCCCGATCCGGCGCGGGTCGCCGGTGCCCTCGTGACCTTCGAGCCCGGCGCCCGCACCGCTTGGCACACCCATCCGCTCGGGCAGACCCTCATCGTCATGACGGGCCGCGGCCTCGTTCAGCGCGAGGGCGGTCCGGTCGAAGAGATCCGGCCCGGCGACGTGGTCTGGTTCCCTCCAGGCGAGAAGCACTGGCACGGCGCGTCTCCGACCACGGCCATGAGTCACATCGCCATCCAGGAGAAGCTCGACGGTTCACCCGTGGACTGGATGGAGCACGTCACCGACGATCAGTACGGGACGTCGTCCAAGGCGCAAGTTACCGTCAGGTCCGCCCCGGACAGATCCAGCGATATTCAACCCGAGCCTTGAGCCGGAGGCCCCGTCTCGATTCAGAACAGCGTCATGCCGGTCAGAGCAGCAAGTCTGGTCATGAGCGCGTCCTGGAACACGGGATCGGACGCTTCCGCGGCCGGGGCCTGCCGCTCGCGGTGGTACCAGTACCCACCGCTGACCATTGCGGCCGGATCGTTGCTCGTCGCGAGCCAAGTCTGGGTGCGATGGCCCTCCTCCAGATCGTCCGGCGCTCCACGACCACCCATCCGGGTCGGGACCCAGCCTGGATCGACCGCATGGCTCAAGACCTCCGGCCAGTGCCGAGCGACGGCAAGAGCGAGCGCTGCAACGTAGAGCTTGCTTTCCGAGTAAGCGCGGGTTGCATCCCAGCGGCGCTCGGTCCAGTCGATATCGTGCAGCGGCCCGGTGCCGCCCCGGTGCATGCCGCTGCTCAGGTAGATCAGCCGTTGAGGGCGTTCGACCAGGGCCGTCAGCATGTACGGGGCAAGCGTGTTGACCGCGAGAATGGCCGCGTGCCCCTCCGGGGTCGCCGACCGGTCCTTCACCGCATAGATGCCTGCATTGTGGATCACGGCATCCATGCGACCGAGGGCATTGACCTGAGCCGCGACTGAGCGGGTCTCTGTTGCACTGCCCAAGTCACCGACCACGACGCCGGCCGCACGCGGCGAAAGATCCACGAGCGCTGAGGCGCGCTGCGCGGATCGTGCATGCAGAACGACCCGGTGCCCCTGCCCGATCAGAGCCTGAGCGGCTGCGCGGCCCAGCCCTTCCGTGCTGCCGGTAATGAAGATCAAAGCCATGGCGCTCCCCCTGTTCCTTGACGCCGTAAACTTAGGACGCGCGAGCACCGAGCGCAGCGATGACCTCCTCGGCAGCCCGCAGCCCGCTCTGGTAAGCGCCGTGGGCCGTCGAGAAGTCGTACCGCTCCGTCGCCTCCCCGGCGAAGAACAGCCGTTGGTCGAAGGGACGGGCGAGCTGATCCCGAGCGCCCGCGCACCCGGGAAGGGCATAGCTGTAGGCGCCTCCCACATGCTCCATGCGGCTCCAGTCGGACACCGCCAGCGGACGGAGCGTGGCGCGGACCTCCGAGCCGAACAGCGCCGCAAGCTGATCGACGGCATGGACGAAGCCGGCCGCAGGTCCGCTCTCGGCCAACGCACGGGCACCCTCCCCGCCGGAGAATCCCTCGATCACAGGCCGACCGAACGGGCGGATATAGTAGGACCCCGTGCGGGCGTCGTGTGGATCACCAATCACATGGGTCTCCGGTTCGAAGGGACTGTTGCCCACGATTTCCAGGAACACCTTCTCGTTCCGGCCGAGCGGCAGGCTTCCGGCGGCATGTCGCCAATCGTCGAGTGAGGCCGGCAGCCTGATCGTCCCACCGGCGAGCACCGAGGTCGAAACGGTGAGGATGGCGCTTCGCGCCGTGATCGAACCGGCGCGTGTCACGATGCTCACACCGTCGACATCAAGATCGATGGCTTCAACCGGAGTGGCGACGCGCAGCGCGACGGTAGCCGGCAGGCCTGCCGCGACGAGGGTGCCGTATCCCGCCGGGACCCGCCAGTTATACCTGGTTGAAGCCCTGTCGTAGGCGAGATAATCGGCAACCGAGAGACGTTCGAGGCTGGCTCCGCTGATATAGCCGCTGATCGCCTGAAGATAGGCGTTCCATGCCCCGCCCGGCTGCAGCGCATCGGCCGCGCAGTCCCTTGGCGTGGGCTCGCTGACCAAGCGCTCGTGCCATGCGGCATAAGCCTCATCGGCGGCTTCCTGCTCCGCCTGGGAAAAGCCGAGGTCGCCATATTGCTGGTTCCAGGCCGACCGCCTGCGGTCCACGGCGAAACCGGACGCTTCGGCGATGCCGACCCACGGATTGCGATCGGCTGAATGGAGCCAGCCGCAGCCGAGATCGAGCGCATGCCCGGCGATGTTGACCGTTAGGGCACGGCCACCGATCCGCTGCGATGCTTCCAGCAACAGCGTGGACAGTCCATGATCCGCCGAACGACGCGCGGCCCCAATCCCTGCGGCGCCACCTCCGATGATGACGACGTCCCAGTCGATGCCCATCCATTCGGTCCATTCGCTACGATCACGGTCACCTACACCCGCCACGTTCGAGCGTCCACGGGAAAGCCGACCGAAGCGTTCCCGGGCCTCACGTCAATAGACCGAAGGCGGTTTTGGTTCAGCCCCGATCAACCACCGCATCAGAAGTCATGTTCGCGGCCGCCGAGGATGATCGGCTTTGGACCGGCGTATGGGCCGGACGATGCAGCCGAACGCGCGACCGCGGAAATGCGGCTAGTCCAGGCATTGGAAGACCGGTGCGAACCCTATCAAGGCGTCTCGCACATCTGCACGCGATCACGCCCCGGTCGTCTGGTCGCGGAGCCGCATACCCTGCCTCATCACCTCGAAGATGACCGCAGTCGACCAGCCGAACAAGAGCACGCCGTTCATGGCCGCCATCGGTCCGAGCAGGCGCCAGTGCTCTCCGGGCAAGACGTCACCGTAGCCCAGCGTCGTGTAGTTCACGAACGCGAAGTACAGCACGTCGGCCCCGGGAGGAGCGACATCCAGGATCGCATAAGCGAGCGACCAAGTGATGACCTCGGCCACATGAGCGACCAGGAGCACTCCGACGACCGCCACCATGAGGACGGAAAGCCAGGTCTGTCCCGAACTGTGCTTCCATTTCAGCACCCGGCGGCCGGTTGCCACGACTGCCGCCATCACGATGGCATGGATGGCAATGTTGCCCAGGCTGACGGCGCCACCCACGAGGAGTTGTCGCAACATGGTCCACCTATTGCGGCGTCGGGGACGGGATGAGGTACAGGATGGCCGCGATGATGACGTAGAGTGCCACCAACTGGGCGCCTTTGAACCAGTTGGATTGGCCTGTCGTCGCAACAGTTGCGCCCAGGAGTACCGCCCCGAACAGCATCCACATCTCGGCCTGGGAGAACACCAGGCGGAACTCCGCCGGTCCGATGGCCGGTGCGAGCAGCACGAGGACGGGGGCGACGAAGAGGGCGATCTGCACGCAGCTTCCCAGGGCGATGCCGATGCTCAGGTCGACACGGTCGGCCCGACCCATGGCGATCGCCGAGCCGGACTCGGCGGCGCCGCCGACGAGCGCGAGCACGATCACCCCCATGAACATCTGCGACATGCCCAGCGCATGGCCGGCCTGCTCGGCGGCGCCCACGAGGATCTCGCTCATCCATGCGGCACCGAGGGACGCGCCCAGCAGCGTCGCGACACCCCATGCGAGGCTGGGATGATCGTGCGTTCCGGTGTCGGCGGCGGGGGAGCTCAGTTCGGCGAAGGTTTCCGGATGGGTCTTCAGGGAGTAGAGCAGGAAGAGCCCGTAGAGGCCGAGCAGGACGGCGGCCACGACGAGATCCAGGGTGGCGTGCACCCCGAGGTGCGATTCCTCTTCCAGGACACGGTGGAAGGCGCTAGGGAGCGCCAGGCTGATCCAGGCGAGCACCATGGTCGACGAGTAGGTTCTCACTGCGTCTGGATTGTATTTCTGCGTGTGATGCCGGAGGCCGCCGAGCAGAAAGGACAGGCCGAGCGCCACCAGCAGATTGGCGAGTAGGGCTCCGACGATGGAGGCGCGCACCATTTCCACGAGGCCCGCGCGCAGGGCCGTCATGGCGATGATCAGCTCCGGGAGGTTGCCGAAGGTGGCGTTGAGCAGACCTCCAATCGTCGACCCGGTATGGGCGGCGACCTGCTCGGTTCCCTGAACGATGAGCTTGGCGAACGGCATGATGGCCAAGGCGGCACAGAAGAAGATGATTCCGGCCGGAGCGATGCCTGCATGATCGAGACTCGCGGCGATGGGTGCGAGAACCAGGAGCCACAGAAGAGATGGCTTCAGCCAGGAGGCCACGGGCGCGAGGCGTGCGTCGGGATAGGGCTTGTCCGTCATGATATCGTCTCTTTCCCGCGTGGGTCTGGACAGCTCGGCTCACCGCCCGTTGTCGATCTCGACCGAGCGGCAGACCCCTCCGACCGGGCATTGCGCGACGTCGGCTGTCCTGACCCAGGCGGGACGTGCGGTTTCCTGGAACGCGCAGAAGCTCCCATCGCGAACGTAGCGATCGTAGGTTGCCGGTCCGGTACGCAGCACGGCCGCACCCCGCGAAGCCACGATCCCTCTGACCTGGGCGCAGGTCATCGCAAGGGTCGTGGAGCCTGACTGGGCGTCGGCACCTGTGACGAAGCCCGCAGCGACGGCGGCCACCAGGAGTGCCCTCATGGCTTGTCTGCCTCTCGAAAGGCACCATAGCCGAGCGGGAACTCAGCGCTTGATCGGACGGGACAACCTCTTGACACTTTGCGCCGCCGCATGGGGCGAGCCGATCACCGCCCGGTGGCGTCGGAGGAGCGAGGACGGAGCGAGGGCACCACCCTGCTCCCAACCTTCGTCTCAGCGCCCGCCCAGGTGCCGCTTCCAACCATGCACCGGCTACCTCTCCATAGGACTCCCGGAGGCTGACCGTATCCGGCAGACCAGGAAGCACCCGCCATCGACGCGACGCCCATGGCCCAAACTGCCAAGCGCTTGTCCTCTTCCGTCAAGCATGATGTTGCAGCCCGCCTACCATGTTGCATTGGCGGGCAGCAGAGGACGACGATTCGGTCCTCGGGGAGGTCACGATGAGACTTGCGGGATTCCTGGGCCCTGCCGGACTTGGCCTGATCTTGATCATGTCGTCCGCCATGTCGGGTGCGGTGGCGCAGAGTGGGCTTGCCCGGTTCCAGGGCGCATGGCTGTCGGGCAGCGTGGATTGTGAGGAGGTCTACTCCTCGGCCGGCAAGGGAGTCTCGTTCAAACGACCGGTCGACATCTTCGCCCCCGCCTTCATCGTGACCGGAAGCCGCCTGAGGACGCCCCAGGCGACGTGCCGCATCAAGTCGGCTCGGCCGAACGGGGATCGTCAGCTCCTCGTCCTCGACTGCGCCAATTCGGTGGCCGGCAGCGAGGTCAGGGTTCTCATGTCCCTGCAACCGGACGGCTCTCTCCGGCGCTATTTCAACGAGCGGGATACGACCGGCACAGAGTACAAGCAGTGCTCCCGTTGAGACTCGCGAAAAAACCCGACCGCGGAGCGTTGCTCGCCCCTGCGACGGCTTAGTAACAGTCTCAAACTGTCAAGACTCTGTCTCAAGCGATCAAGCACGTCCTTCCGGCGGGTATAATCTGGCCCGTTGCGGGCTGCGGGTCATCTGCGGCGTCGCCGCCAGGGTCGAGAATGATCGGGGTCCGGTCCGCGTGGCCGAGCCAATCCCGTGCGCTGCCGATGAACGAGGCGGCACAGGTCCGGAGGCACGCAAGAGAACCGGAGCGGACATCAAGCCTTTGGAGGCTGCCATGAAGAAACTTGCAACACTCGCCACGGCCGCGTTGATCCTGACGGGCAGTGTCGGGACGGCCGACGCACAATACTGGCGCGGCCCGGGCTGGGGCTATGGCGGGTACTATCGGTCGGGCTGGGGAGGCGGTGCCGTTGCGGCCGGACTGGTCGGCGGAGCGATCCTCGGTGGGCTGATCACCGCGGCCGCGACGGCCCCTGCCTACGGGTATGGGTACGGCTACCCGGCCTATGGCTATCCTGCCTACGCCCCATGGCCGGGCTACTATTACCCCCGTCCCGCCTACTACTATCCCCGGCCGGTCTATTACGGCCCGGGCTACTATCCCCGCCCGGCTTATTACGGGCCGCGGGTCTATCCACGGCGCGTCTATTACGGCCCTCGCTACTATGGCGCATATCGAGGGTACTATGGTCCGCGCTATCTGGGGCCCCGTGGGGCCTACCGCCGATATTATTGAGGATGCCGGGTACCGGCGTCCGCAGGGACCGACGCCGGCTGAGCCTCCGTATGACGGGCGAACGGCCGTGGCCTGTCACGCTTCGGCTCGGATGCAGCGCACCGAGCCGGTCGCCGCGGCTCCGTTGCAATGGGGAAAGTGCATAAGCGGATGACGGAGGTGAGCCCACGAGCCGCGTCCACGGATAGAGCGGCGGATCCCGCCCGCCACTGGATCGTCGTGGGCATGCTCTGCCTGCTCATGCTCATCAACTTCGCCGACCGAGCGGTGCTCGGTCTGGCCGCTGTTCCGATCATGCGGGAAATGGGGCTGAGCCATTCCGAGTTCGGCCTGATCGCGGCGAGCTTCTTCACCTTCTTCTCGCTGAGCGCGGCGATCGGCGGCTTTCTCGTGAACCGGGTCGCCACCACCTGGGTACTGGCCGGCCTTGCGCTGATCTGGTCCCTCTGCCAGTTGCCGATGCTGCTGCCGGTCACCGTGACGGCCTTGGTGGCCAACCGGGTGCTGCTTGGCTTCGGCGAAGGCCCCGCCTACCCCGTGGCGGTCCATGCCGCCTACAAGTGGTTCCCGAGAGAGCACCGGGCATTGCCGACAAGCCTCATTGCCGTCGGAGCCCTGGCGGGCAACGGGATCGTTGCGCCGGTGATCGTCACCGTCATTGCCGCTTGGTCGTGGCAGGCCGCCTTCGGGCTGCTCGGTCTGCTCGGCATCGTCTGGTGTGTCGCCTGGCTGATGGTCGCCCGCGAGGGACCCCTTGTCGCCGAGGGCCGGGTCACGGGCAGCGTCGTCGAACCCGAGAAACAGCTGTCATACCGCCGCCTGCTCGGATGCCGGACGGTGGTCGGGGTCGAGATTGTCGGCTTCAGCGCCTATTGGCTCCTGACGATAGCGATCGTCTGGCTGCCGGCCTTCCTGCACCAAGCCTTCGGCTACGCCAATCCAGGCCGGCTGGATCATGATGCTGGTTTCTCTCTGCCAGATCATTCTGCTGCCCGGCGTATCCAGCCTTTCCGACGGCCTCAAGCGGCGGGGCGTTTCGAGCCGGATCGCGGGCGGATGGGTTGCATGCGCGGCTGTCCTCGCCTCCGGCCTCATGGTGATCCTGATGTCGCTCTCCACCGGCTCGGTGCTCGTGATCGTCTGTACGGTGGTTGCGTTCTCTCTCTGCAACGTGATGTTCGTGCTCGGCCCCGTCCTGGTTGCCGACGTCACGCCGGTCGCGCGGCGCGGAGCCGCCCTCGGCATGATCAACGCCATCACGACGCTGGCGGGTCCCTTTGCCCCGACGGTCATGGGAGTGATGGTCGATGCCAGTGCCGGAACTCCCGAAGGAACCCGCAACGCACTCCTGCTTTCGGGACTTCTTGCCGTGGTTGGGGCCTCTGCCGGGTTCGTCCTGATCGACCCGGAGGCTGACCGGGCTCGGGATGCGCCATCGCTCCGGATGGAGCGTTCCTCTGCCTGAGAAGGGCCAGGAGCCTTGCCGGTGTCGAAGGTTCTGGCGAAGCCCTCACCGTCCTGACCGGCCCCCGTCGTTCATGGCCCTGGTGCACAGCGCCATCAGTCTGGTCATCTCCGATCCGTAGTCGCGCAGGGTCTCCTCGACCCAGCGGGTCTGGATCGCCGTCGCGTCTGCCGGGTTCCTGCAGCCCAGCATGTCCCGGGCGGCCTCACCGTCCTTTCCGAGCCGCATCGAGACGAATTCGATCATCTCGCGATGGCATTCCGTAGCGACGGCGATCCACGTCTCGGCCGACTTCGCCAAGGCCTGACCGCCATCGCCCGCCATGACGAGCGCATCGGTGCCGCGCCGCATCTCGGACGTGGCTGACATCTTCGGCATGATGGCCATGAATCGTCCTCCTTGTGTATGTCAGTGCCCGCCGAGCACGAGGGTCTGGATCGGGTACACCAGTGCCTGGATGCGCAGGATCATGGCGTGCACGAGCCCGACGGCATCCACCCCATGAAGGGCCAACCCCTTCAGGGTGCCGACCTGCCCCGAAGCGATCAGGTCGTGGTTGCTGGTATAGGCGTTGGCGATGCAGCTGCTGCCCGGCGTGACGCCATCGAACCCATCCTCGTAGAGCGGCTCGAGAAAGACCAGGATCGTGCCCGGCCGGACCACCTGCTGCGCGTCGAGCAACTGCTCGCCGCTGCGGATCTGGCCGGCCGCGATGAAGTCCTGCACGCCCGTCACCACCATCGGGATGACCGTCCAGGGCTTCGACGCGCAGGTGGCCTCGGCCACCATGCCGACCTTCATGATCTGGGCCTCGATCTGACCGAAGCCGGCCTGCAGGCGCCCTCGCCCGGCACCTTCCGGAATCAGGACGCCGGCGGGACGCATCAGTGGGTTGACGACGTCGCCCACGCGCAGCGTGAACTGCTCCACCTGCCCGTTCACGCCCGCCCGGACCACGGTCTTGTCCAGTTCCACCTGGGCTTGAGCCAGCTCGGCCTCGGCACTGGCCTTCTCGGCCGGCAGCAGGGTCGAGATCCGAGTCTCCGCCTGCGCCCGTGCCGCCGTGGCGGCGTCGATGGTGCCTTGGCGCCCCTGCACGGTGACCTGGAGCCGCTCGATGTCGCGCGTGGCCACGGCGCCTGGATTGCGGCGGTAGATCTCCTGCTTCGTCTCCAGCTCGTCGACGGCCTGCTGATAGGCGCTCCTCGCTTCGATGATCCTGCCTTCGGCCGCCGCGACATCGGTCCGCGCGGCCACCAGTTCGGCCTCGACCTCGGCGATCCGGCGGCGCGCGGTCTCCGCTGCAGCCTCTTGCTTCGAGTTGTCGAGCCGGAAGATCGGCGTGCCTTGTTTGACCGCGCCGCTCACGCTGTTAACGAAGATTTCGGCGACGCGCCCATTGGTCTCGGGCAGGATCGGGATGGTGCGGAAGAACGCCGTGGCGTTCGTGGTCGAGGGGTGGTTGTAGAAGATCACCGTGATCAGCCCGATGGTGAGCATCAGGCAGGTGATGATGCCCCAGCGCAGCTCGAACCACATCGAGAAGAGCGTGATCTCCTTGCCGATCCGTTTGCCCTGGGCATACCGGCGGTAGAGATAATCCGGCAGGATCGTCAGCAGGGAGCAGAGGAGAAGCTCAAGCATGGGTCCGCTCCTTCGGGGTCCGGGACAAGGCGATGGTTTTCGGCACCTGAACCGCGTCGCTGCTGGCTGCTTCCGTCGTACTGGCGCCCAACCCCGATTCATCCGGCGCCTCGCCGGCCCCTTCGCCGGGCTTCAGGCCGGCGATCCTTTCGAGCGATCCTGCGATCCTGCGAAGTGGATTGCCAAAATCCGGAATGTCGATCAGGGCGAGCAGGAGCCCGGCCACCCAGAACAGGTGCACATGCGTGAACAGGGCGAGCAGTCCGAGCACGGCGACGATCTCGAATTGCAGCTTGTGCGACCTGTGCGCCATGCGCTCGGGCAAGGTGTGCAGCCGCAGGAACAGCAGGCCGACGGCCAGCACCGCGAGCACCAGGAACACCGCCACGACGACCATCAGGACATCGGTCTCGCCAGGCGCGGCGATGAACACCGGCAGGTGGTGGGGGGCGGCAGGATGCAGATTCATTGGCGCGGCCATGAAGGCTCTCCCAGGATCATCCAGGCAGTCGGCCCGAGGACGGGCGCCACCGGGCCTGTCGACGGATTGGGCAACGGAACATCGAACGTCATCAGCACCTCCCTTTGTCGCCCTTCGGTCCCAGGACGGTCCAATCACGCCATGATGCTGAGGCCGCCGTCGACATAGGTGGTTGTCCCCGTCAGCCGTCGGGCGAAGGGTGTCGTCAGGTATGCAGCGGTCAGGCCGACATCGTCGATATCGACCAGCTCGCCGATCGGAGCCCTCTCGATGGCCTCGGTGAGAAGCACGTCGAAGTCCTTCAGACCGGAGGCCGCGCGGGTTTTCAGGGGCCCGGGCGAGACGGCGTGCACCCTGATGTGCTTCTCGCCGAGTTCATAGGCGAGATAGCGCACGGCACTCTCCAGCGCTGCTTTCACCGGGCCCATGAGGTTGTAGTTCGGGACCACCTTGTTGGCGCCGTGATAGCTCATCGCGAGCAGCGTGCCGCCCTCCTTCATCAAGGGCTCCGCCAGGCGGGCCATGCGGATGAAGGAGTGGCAGGAGATGTCCATCGCCACCTTGAAGCCTTCGCCGGAGCTGTCCAGAAGACGTCCCTGGAGATCCTCCTTCGGTGCGAACGCGATGGAATGGAGGGCGATGTCGAGGCTGCCCCAGGTCTCGCCGATCCGCCCGAAGACAGCTTCAAGCTCACCGTCGCGCCCCACATCGCAGGGCACAAGAATCGAGGCGCCCAGCTCCTTCGCAAGGGGCTCGACGTAGGGCCGGGCCTTTTCGTTGAGATAGGTGATCGCGAGCTCGGCCCCGAGCTGGCGGAAGACCCTGGCGCAACCATAGGCGATCGAGTGCTCGTTGGCGATGCCGACGACGAGCGCCCGCTTGCCATGCAGTATGTTTGACTGAAGCGCGCCCGGAGGCAGCTCGGCCGGATGATCGTTCATGAACTTGCTCTCGCACGTCTGGTTTCGCGGGTCTGGCGGGGGCGCCTCGGCCGCGTCATGGCCTCTGGACGGCCGGCCGCCCGATCCTTCGTCAACTCCACCGTGATCGGCTCACGCTTTTCTCCGCTTCCGGCCCCATCCTCGGCGAGCAGCCGCCTGATCTCGACCAGCAAGGCGACTTGCTCGCTGTTGGCTTCGATCCGGCCCTCGACGCGGTCGAGCAGGTCGAGCAGACCACGCCGGTCCTCCGAGGTTCGCAGAAGCTTCGGCAGCGCCGACAGAGCCTTCACCGGCTCGTAATCGACGATATAGGACTGCTCCCGGATGATCCCGCGAGCCGCTTCCGCCGGCATGTCGATGAGTCCGATGTCCTTGCCGACAAGATCGCGGGCCCGCTTCATGGCCGAGAGCCTGCGACGGCCCGTACCGGCCTTCATCAGCAGGAGCGCCGTGCGGACGAACGCCCTCGTCCGGTCGCCCTCCTCGATGCGGGAGAGCGCCTCCTTGACCAAACGGGTATCTCGGACAGCGATGGACGGTTCATCCGGGACGCCCGCCGCTTCTTCCGCCGCCATGCCGATTCCGGCCGGACCATAGGTCCGGAAGAAAGTGTTCTCCACGGTGGCATCGCGCAGGTCACGATAGAGATCCCACGAGGCGGAGGTCAGGGCGGCAGTCCAGCGTTCCATCATGGCCATCGGCCCCTCGGTGTCGCGCGGAGCCCGGTTCGCCCTGGTCATGTCGGCCATGCCCTTGAGCGGCCACAGGAACGGGTTGAGGTCCGACACCGCCCAGCGTTGCGCCCGCTGCGGGTGCAGCGCCCGCCTCATGGCCGCCCCCGTAGGCGTCGCCACGGCGGAAACGGCGGGATGGACGAAGGTCTCGTAGGTGGAGGCAAGCATCTCGGAGGTTGCTTCGACGGCTTGGAACGGCATTTCGTCCTTGCGGCCATATTTTTGCAGGACCTGAAGGTCCTCGACCTGACGCTCAGTCAGCAGCACGTCGTAGCGCACGCTCCCGTCCACCTTCTGCTCCTCGACCTGCATGCCATAGAGGCCGGGCGGTAGATGTTCGATGTAGTCGATCAGGTCGACGATCTGGGTGTGCTCGCGCTTGGCGACCGCCCCGGAGACGAAGATGCCGAGATGGCCGACGCTCTTGTGCATCAGGCCGACGATGACCTGCCCGTTCGCCTTGAGGGCCTCCGTCGTCGGATAGAGGTCGGCGACCCAGTTGAAGGCCTGTTGCGGCGGCGTGATGTTGTCGCCAAGCGACGCGAATACGATGATGGGCGACTGGATCGCCCGTAGATCGAAGGCCCGCCCCTCCGACCACTCGGCGTCGCCGTCGGCGAGGTTGTTGCCCACGAACAGGTTCTCGACGATCCACCTGATCTCGTCCCGCCCCATCAGGAAGAATCCGCCCCACCAGCGCTCAAACTCGAGGAAGCGCTCCGGCTCGGTGTCGATCTTGGAAAAGAGCGTGTAGTATTTGTCGAAATAGGTGTTGGCCGGGTTGAGGTACTCGAAGTTCTCGACGAGGTTGGCCCCGTCGAAGGTTCCTGCCCCGAGATCGCTTGCCAGGAGCGCGGGCCAGGTGCCTCCGAGCATCCCGCCGGCATAGCGCATCGGGTTCTCGCCATCATTGCCGGCCCAATACGACATTGGCGCCCCGTTGATCACGATGGGACCGACCAGATCGGGCTCCAGTGCCCCGACCAGCATCGAGGCCCATCCGCCCTGGCAGTTGCCGATCACCACCGGCTTGCGGGTCTTGGGATGGCGCTCGCCGACGATGCGGAGGAACTCGGCCTCGGCGCGGGAGACATCCGCAAGGGTCTGCCCCGGCATCGGTTCGGGAAAGAAGATCACGAAGTAGACCGGGTGGCCTGCCTTGAGCGCCACGCCGACCTGCGAGTCCTGCTTGAAGCCGCCGATCCCCGGCCCATGGCCGGCCCGGGGATCGATGATAACGAAGGGGCGGCGCTCCGGATCCGTCGTGACGCCGTCCGGCGGGGCGATGCGCACGAGAGCGTAGTTCACGGGACGCGCGAACGTCCGGGCATCGGCGATCATCTCCCAATCGAAGTCGAGAAGCGGCGGCTTGCCGGCCTTCTCGTGCTCGATCCAGTTGTTGCCGCGCTGGCGCAGGGTGTCCCAGAACAGGATGGAGCGCTGCGTGAAGTCGAGCCAGTAGGAGCTTGCATCGCGCCAGAATTCGAGCGGTGTCGCGGCACGGGTCGACCCGTCCTGCAACGGCTCGCCGGCGACCTTCATCGCGCCGAGGTAGCGCCGCCACGCGTTTGCGCACCGCTCATGGTAGACCTGCGTGACCGTCGCCTGTGCGCGGGCGACCTTCTCCACACGCGTCAGCGCTGGATCGTCATCGGGTCCGGTTCGAGGTTCCACCTGCTGTTTCGCTGTTCGCATCGAAGTTTTCCGCACGGGAGGGGCTCGGTCAAGGGTCACCGCTTGGTTTCGCCCCATTTGAGAAAGAAGCCGACATCGCCTGGCATTCCGGCCGGCCACTCGATGATCATCGCGTTCAGCTTGAAGCCCGCATCCCGGAGCTGGTCCCTCCACAGCTCATAGGCTTGACGCGGACGTCCGGTCAGCGTTTCCGGCCAGGTCGGGTCGGCATTGTTGATCGCCCGCCCATGGTCCGAGCACAGGTCATTGGGGAACCGCATGACCATCAGCTCCGTCTGTCCGCGCTCCGCCGCAGCGCGCAGCTTCGCCTTCAGCGGCACGAGGATGTCCCTCAATTGCTCGGTCGTCAGTTCCAGCGGCTCCGACATCCGTTTGATCAGATCCTGACGGGCCTTCTCGGCGCGATCCATGCCTTCCGTGGACTTGGACGCTTTCGCCGTTTTCATCTCGGTCATGTAATTGCGCAGGTCCGCGGCGGACATGAACGTCTCGTCCCCAAGCTGATCCTGGGTCTTGCCTTCGTCCGGCTTGGTGTTCAGCGTTTCCATGACATCGATCTCCCTGTTCAAGATGCGAGCCGCTCACGGGTCGCGTCGAGCACGCGGCCCGTCTGCCGTGCGATCACCAGCTCCTCATTGGTGGGAATGACCCACGCGGTCGGCCCGGTACCGAATGTGATCTGGGGTCCCCCGGCGCTGTTGGCCGCCTCATGAAGGCTGAACCCTGCCCAGGACAGGCCGGAGATGACCTCGGCGCGGGTCGCCACGTCGTTCTCGCCGATGCCGGCCGTGAAGACGAGCCCGTCGATGCCCCCGAGCGCCGCCACGAGCGAGCCGATCTCGCGGGTGATGCGATAGACGAAAAGGTCGATGGCGCGCCTGGCATCCGGGTCGCCCGCCGCCTTGGAGCGAAGAACCCGCATGTCGTTCGAGATGCCGGACACCCCGAGCAGGCCGGACTTGGTGTAGAGCATGCGCTCCGCCTCCGCCGGCGAGAGCTTCATCTCGCGGAGCATGAAAAAGACGACGCCCGCATCGATGGCGCCGCAGCGGGTGCCCATCGGCAGACCGTCGAGCGCGGAGAACCCCATGGTCGTCGCGACGCTGACCCCGCCTTTGAGCGCACACAGGCTTGCCCCGTTGCCAAGATGGGCGACGATGACCTTCCCGTCGGCAAGACGTGGATCGTAATCGCGGAGGGTGGATGCGATGTATTCATAGGACAATCCGTGGAAGCCGTAGCGCCGCACGCCGAGATCGCGCATCTCCCGCGGCAGGGCGAACAGGCTCGCGATGTCGGACTGGGTCTGGTGGAAGGCCGTGTCGAAGCAGGCAATCTGCGGCAGTCCCGACAGTCGGCGGCGGACGATCCGGATCGGCTCCAGATTGTGGGGCTGATGCAGCGGAGCGAGCGGCACCAGAGCCTCGAGGGCCTCGACGACGGAATCGTCGACCATCACTGGAGCGGAGAAGGACTGTCCGCCATGAACCACCCGATGTCCGATGGCGGCGAGCTTTCGTCCCTCCTGATGGGAGCGCAGCCACGACACGAGATGCATCAGCGCTTCCTCGTGCCCGATCCGGTCACCGGAACTCCAGGTCATCTCGTCGAGGGCCGCCCCGTCATTGTCCTTGACGACGAAGTGCGCTGATCCTCCGAGCCCCTCATACAAGCCCTTCCAGACGAGTTGCGGCTCCGCATCGTCCACCATGTCGAAGACCTGGAACTTGAGGCTCGACGATCCGGCATTGAGGACGATGAGGACGGGGATCATGGCTCAGACCTCCGGGATGGCGAGCTTCGCGCGCTGCGCGTCGGCGACCAGCGAAGCGACCGCGCAGGAGGCCAGGCGGGTGATGGTCGAGTCGGCCCGACTGGTGAGGATGACCGGCACGCGGGCGCCGAGCACGATGCCGGCGGCATCGGCGTCGGCCAGGAAGGTCAGGCTCTTGGCCAGCATGTTGCCGGCTTCGAGATCCGGCACCACCAGGACATTGGCCTGCCCTGCGACGGGGGACTCGATCTTCTTGATCTTGGCGGCGCCGAGGTCGATGGCGTTGTCGAGCGCGAGAGGTCCGTCGAGAATGCCGCCGGTGATCTGCCCGCGGTCGGCCATCTTGCACAACGCCGCGGCTTCGATCGTGGAGGGCACCTTCGGGTTTACGGTCTCCATGGCCGACAGGATCGCCACCCGCACGGGGACGACGCGCAGGGCCCGGGCGAGGTCGATGGCGTTCTGCACGATGTGAACCTTGTCCTCCAACGTCGGTGCGATGTTCACCGCCGCATCGGTGATGATCAGCGCGGTCTCGTGTGTTGGAACGTCCATGACGAAGCAGTGACTGATCCGGCGGGCGGTGCGCAGTCCTCCCTCGCGACGTACGATGGCGCCCATGAGTTCGTCGGTATGCAGGCTGCCCTTCATCAGCGCTTCCGCCTGACCGCACCGCACGAGGTTGACGGCATCCTCCGCGGCCGCGTGACTGTGCTGGGCCTCGACGATGCGCATCGTGGACACATCCTTGCCGAGCGCCACCGCGGCGGCCGCGATCCGGGCCTGCGGCCCGACCAGGATCGGCTCGATCAGGCCGAGATCGGTTGCCTCGAACACCGCCCCCAGGGAGGCTGCATCGCAGGGGTGAGCCACCGCGACTTTCAACTTCGGGAGGGACTGGGCGACTGCCACAAGCCGATCGTACTTGTCATGCCGCCGTCGATCCTGGGACACATCTTGGGATTGAACCGCAACCGTCATGCTGGCCTCCGCTCTTTGCTCCCGATAGACGGTCGCCACTGGTTGCCGGAGGTGGGAGTATGGCCGTTTCAACCCGCGCTGCTTGACCTGTTGGGCCATCGTGTTGACAGTTTTGGACTGCCGTCCCGAAATGACCGGCCTTCCCGCACAGCCATGTCAGGAGGGGTCGCCCGAGCGGCGGGTTGAAGGAATACTGGCCTCCCGGTGGCGCCGCCTGTGGATTCGCGGCGCCTTCCGAAGACTGGGGTGATCGCTGCGCCATGCCGAAGGCGTGTGTCCCGACCAGCGCCGGAAGGCGCGCGTGAACGCGCTCAACTCGGAGTACCGCAAGACCGCCGCGATCTGGCTCAGCGGCATGTCGGTATTCTTCAAAAGGTCGCACGCGATCTCGAAGCGGATCTCGTTGGCCACCTGTCGGAAGGCGAGGCCTTCATTGCGCAGGTGCCGGCTCAAGGTGCGGCGGTGCATGGAAAAGAGACGCGCGATGCTCACCGCGGAACAGGTGTCCCGGAACAGTTCAATCCGAAGCACCCGGCGAAGGTCTTCGGTGAGGGAGTCGAGTCCAGAGGCCGAGGGCGCTTCGTCTGCCCGGCGGGTGAACGACATCTCCATCGCTCCTTCCCCTTTCCTGCACCATTCCTGTACCGTTCATCCCCGCGAACAATCCACAGAGCACGGGTGTGATCCCATCTGGGCATTCTTGCACGCGACGTCACGGGAACGGCCGAGTTCCGCCCTGCCGGGTCGACGGCGCGCGGAAGCATTCTAGGCCAGCGGGAATGGGATGCTTGACCAGTCTGGACAATCTCTTGACAGTTTACGCCGCAGGCCGTCCGCGGCGACGACATCCCGCATCACGCTGGGCCACCTCCCCGGACACGCGTCAGATCGACTGCAGCAACATCAAAATTTCGGCTTGGCTGGAGCCCGGCCGGTCTCGTCGATCCGCGATCAGGCATCTCAAAGTGTCAAGAGATTGTCCCTTTCAGTCAAGCACTGCCATCCGGGAATCCTAAGATGATGCCCAAGGGAAGGAAACCCTTCCGGCGAGAACGGAAACGGAGATGCGCGCCGATCCCGCGGCGCCTCCTAAATCCGAATAGGAGGACACGCCATGACTCGCTCCAGCAAGGATGACGAGCTGCTTTCCACACCGCCCGATCCGGCCAGTCTGCCCGCAGGCATCGACCGCCGGACATTCTTTGTCCGCCATGCCGCGATCGGCGCGGCGGCCGTGATGACCGGCACCACCTGGGCGCCTGAGGCTCGCGCCCAGCAGGCCGCGACGGAAGCCGCCGCGCAGCAGGCCAAGAAGGAAGCCGCAGGCGGCGATGCCGGCCTCAAGATGAGCTCGGCCCTCTCGCCCGATCTCGACGTCGTCAAGTCGTCGAAGGGCCCGGTCATGACGGTGGCGGACGAATTCTACAAGGTCGGCCCCGGCCCTTCGAGCTCGCATACGATCGGGCCGATGCGGATCACCTATGACTTCTATCAGCGCGTCACGAAGCTGCCCGCGGATCAACTGGCACAGGCCACCGGCCTCAAGGTCCATCTCTTCGGCAGCCTGAGCGCCACGGGCAAGGGCCACGGTACCGAACGCGCCGCTCTCGCGGGCCTGGTCGGCAAGGAGCCGGCGACCGTCGATCCGCGCTTTCTCGACGAGATGATCGCCAAGCCGGATCAGACCTATCCGGTGAAGGTCGGAAGCAAGTCGTTCAACCTGTCCCTTGCCGATATCGTCTATGACGCGACCAAAGGGGACTTCCCGCACCCGAACACCATGACGGCCCGCCTCATGGCGGGCGACAAGGTGCTCTACGAGCAGGAGTATTATTCGGTCGGCGGCGGCTTCATCGAGTGGAAGGGCTATGAGCCTCCCAAGAAGGGAGCGCCGAAATACCCCTATGCCACCATGAAGGAACTGCGCCAGCACGCGGAGAAGAATAATCTCTCGATTGCCGACGTCATGATGGCGAACGAGATCGCCGTATCCGGAAAGAACGAGGAAGAGATCAACGCCTTCCTGGACAAGATCGCCAATGCGATGATCGCCACGGTGAAGACCGGACTGTCCTACAAGGACGACGTTCTGCCCGGGCCGATCAAGCTCCACTCCAAGGCGGCCACGGTCTACGAGCGGGCGATGGATGACACCTACATGAGCGACCGCGCCATCGGGCTGGTCTCGGCCTTTGCCCTGGCCGCTTCCGAGGAGAATGCCCGCGGGCACCTCGTCATCACGGCGCCGACCGGCGGGTCCGCCGGGGTGATGCCGGCGATCGTCTACGCCCTGACCCAGAGCGGACGCGCGGTGCCGTTGGACAAGATCCGCCAGGGCCTGCTGGCCGGCCTGGCCGTCGGCTACCTGTGCAAGCACAACGCGACGCTGGCCGCCGCCGAAGGCGGATGCCAGGCCGAGATCGGCGTCGCGTCCGGGATGGCCGCGGCCCTGATCACGCAGGTGCTGAACCAGCCGCCGCATGTGATCGAGAATGCCGCCGAGTCGGCCCTCGAGCACCACCTCGGCATGACGTGCGATCCCGTCGCGGGCTATGTGCAGGTTCCCTGCATCGAGCGCTGCGCCTTCGGGGCGGTGAAAGCCTGGGCGGCCGCCATGATCGCCACCAACGAGATCGCGAGCCGGCACCGGGTCGATCTCGACACGACGATCAAGACGCTGTCCGACACCGCGAAGGACATGAACCCGAAATACAAGGAGACGAGCGAGGCCGGCCTCGCCCAGAACCTCGTGCTCTGCTGAACCGCCCTGCGGGCGCGCGTGAGCGGCCGCTGATCTGTCGCAGGAATGTCCCACGGATGTCGTGGGAGGAGGCCGTCATGCCCGATGAAGCCACTGCCACCCGGAGATACGCCGATACACCGGAGAAACAGGCGGGACAGAAGGCCGGAGCCCGCCCGCGGGCCGACGCCTCCGAGGCCGCTGATCTCACGCAGGGATGGGTGGGATTCGCGCCCGGTCGCTGGCAGAACGCCATCGACGTCCGCGATTTCATTCAGCGCAACGTCACCCCCTACGACGGAGACGAGAGCTTCCTGGTGGCCCCGAGCGAACGCACGAAGGCCGTCTGGAGCAAGCTGCAGCCGTATTTCAAGGAAGAGATCCGCAAGGGTGTTCTGGACGTGGACGCCAAGACCCCCTCGTCGCTCACCTCCCATGGACCCGGCTATATCGACCGTGACAACGAGGTGATCGTCGGGCTTCAGACCGATACTCCGTTCAGACGCGCCATCATGCCGTATGGCGGGCTGCGCATGGTCGAGGCCGGGCTGAAGGCGGCCGGCTTCGAGCCGGATCCGATCGTGCACGAGGTCTTCACCAAGTATCGCAAGACCCACAACGACGGGGTCTTCGATGCTTACACGCCGGAAATCATGGCCTGCCGGCGCAGCCATATCATCACAGGCCTGCCCGATGCCTACGGCCGCGGCCGGATCATCGGCGATTACCGCCGGGTGGCTCTTTATGGGACGGACAAACTGCTGGCCGCCAAGCGCGCCGAGCGGGCCCTGCTCGACGCGAAGTGGCCGAGCGACGATGTCATCCGCGAGCGCGAGGAGCTGTCCGAGCAGATGCGGGCTCTGGCCGATCTGGCCGAGATGGGCAAGATATACGGCCTGGACATCACCCGTCCGGCAGCGAATGCCCGCGAAGCTGTGCAGTGGACCTATTTCGGTTACCTCGGAGCCATCAAGGAGGCCAATGGCGCGGCCATGTCGATCGGCCGCGTCTCGTCCTTCCTCGACATCTACATCGAGCGCGATCTGAAGAGCGGGGCTTTGGACGAAGCAGGCGCCCAGGAACTCATCGACCAGCTCGTTCAGAAACTCCGCATCGTCCGCTTCCTGCGCACCCCCGATTACGACGCGCTTTTCTCGGGCGATCCCTACTGGGCGACCGAGTGCGTCGGCGGCATGGATCTCAACGGCCGCCCTCTGGTGACCCGGACGAGCTTCCGCATGCTGCACACGCTGACGAATCTCGGCCCGGCGCCGGAGCCCAACATGACCGTGCTCTGGTCGAAGCAGCTGCCGGACGGCTTCAAGCGCTACTGCATCAAGGTGTCGGCCGAGACCTCGTCCATCCAGTACGAGAACGATGATCTCATGCGCCCTTACTGGGGAGACGATTACGGCATCGCCTGCTGCGTCTCGGCCATGCGCATCGGCAATCAGATGCAGTTCTTCGGGGCGCGGGTGAACCTCGGCAAGTGCCTGCTCTACGCCATCAACGGCGGCCGGGACGAAGTCAGCGGCGAGCAGGTCGGTCCGACGGTAACGCCCGTCCAAGGTGACGTCCTCGACTACGACGACGTCATGGGAAAGTTCGACGCCATGATGGAATGGCTGGCGCGGACCTACGTCCATGCCATGAACTGCATTCACTACATGCACGACAAGTACTACTACGAGCGTCTCGAAATGGCGCTGCACGACCAGCAGATCCTGCGCACGATGGCCTTCGGCATCGCCGGCCTGTCGGTCGTCGCCGACAGCCTGTCGGCGATCAAGCACGCGCAGGTGAAACCCATCCGGCGCGAGGACGGGCTGATCGTCGATTACGAGATTACGGGCGACTTCCCGAAATACGGCAACAACGACGACCGGGTCGACACCATTGCGGCCGATCTGGTCTCCTCCTTCATGAGGAAGATCCGCAAGCATCCGACCTACCGGAACGCCGTTCACACGCAATCCGTGCTCACGATCACGAGCAATGTCGTCTACGGCAGGAACACGGGCAATACGCCGGATGGCCGCAAAGCCGGGGAACCCTTCGCCCCCGGGGCCAATCCGATGCATGGCCGCGACAGCCATGGATGGCTCGCCTCGTGCCTGTCGGTGGCGAAACTCCCCTATGCGGACGCGCAGGACGGCATCAGCTACACCGTGTCCATCACGCCGAGCCTCAACCGTCTCGACCAGGGCGAGAAGATCAAGCAGGCGGTGAAGGTCATGGACACCTATTGCGGCCAGGGCGGGTTCCACATGAACCTCAACGTCCTCAATCGGGACACCCTGCTCGACGCCATGGAGCATCCCGACAAGTACCCGCAACTGACCATTCGGGTCTCCGGCTACGCGGTCAACTTCGTGCGCCTCACGAAGGAACAGCAGATGGATGTGATCAGCCGGACCTTCCACGGTGAGTGAGGCGTGACGTCATGGCCGACGAGTCCTGGGCCAAGAGCCGGTACGACCTGCAGCAGGCGCGCTCCCCGGACGCACCTGACACGGCCTCGTTCAACGACCCTCGGGGCGACGTCGGGTGGATTCACTCGTACGAGACGGGATCCACCCTCGACGGGCCGGGAATCCGGGTCGTGGTGTTCATGAGCGGCTGCCTGCTGCGCTGCCTGTATTGCCACAACCCGGATACATGGCATCTCAAGGACGGGACGCGGGTGTCGTTCGAGCGCGCCAGAACCGCGCTCGAAGCTTACGCGGCGCCGCTGCGTGCCATGGATGGCGGGTTGACGATATCGGGTGGGGAACCCCTCGTCCAACTGCACTTCACCAAGCGGCTTTTCGCGGCCGCCAAGGGGATGGGCCTCCACACGGCCCTGGATACGTCGGGCTTCCTCGGCGCCCGGGCCGATGACGAGTACCTGCGCCAGGTGGATCTCGTGCTGCTCGACATCAAATCCTGGGATCCGCAGACCTACCGCCGGGCCGTAGGCCAGGACATCAAGCCGACCCTGCAATTTGCGGAGCGGCTGGCGGCCCTCGGAAAGCCGGTCTGGGTCCGGTTCGTCCTCGTCCCGGGGCTGACCGACGATCCGGACAATGTCGAGGGCATCGCCCGGTTCGTCGCTCCGATGCGCAACGTCGAGTGGGTCGAAGTCCTCCCGTTCCATCAGATGGGTGCCTTCAAGTGGAACGCCATGGGCCTGAACTACGAGCTCTCCGACACGCCCTCCCCTTCGCCCGCGCTGGTGGAGCGGGTCCTGAACCAATTTCGCGATGCCGGCTGCCGCGCAAGATGAGGGAAACCGATGGTCGATATCGTCCGCACACTGCTTGAAGCCTCGCCTCTGCTGGCGCTGTTCCTCGCCATTGCGACCGGCTATGCGCTCGGACAGATCTCGATCGCCGGCGTCTCCTTCGGGGCCGGTGCGGTGCTGTTCACCGGATTGATCATCGGGGCCATCGCTCCGAAGTCGGCGCCTCCCGGACTGGTTGGCACCCTCGGCCTCGTCATGTTCGTCTACGGTGTCGGCATCCAGTACGGGCCGCAATTCTTCTCAAGCCTCAAAGGACCCGGCCTCAAGTACATCGCGCTGTCGGCCGCGGCGGTGATCGCCTCGCTCATCGTCGCGATGTCGCTCGCCGGCCCGCTCGGAATCTCGATAGCAACGGCGGCCGGATTGTTCGCAGGCTCCGGCACCAGCACGCCGACCTTGCAGGCCGCCCTGGCGGCTGCGGGCAACCAGGATCCGGCCATCGGCTACTCGGTTTCCTATCCGTTCGGCGTCGTCGGGCCGATCATCCTGATGACCATCATGGCCGCCTGGGTCAAACCCACGTTCAAGGCCCCGTCCCAGAGCGTCCGAGTGGCCGAGCTGACCCTCGAATCCGCCTGCGAGGATCGGACGGTCGAGGAGGTCTCCGCAATCCTCCCATCGGACCTGAAGATCGTCGCGGTCCGTCAGCATCACGTGAATGCACCGCCGATTGCCGGAACGAGGTTGCACGAAGGCGATGGATTGCTGCTGGTCGGCAACCCGGCCAGCATCGAGAAGGCGAAGGCGGCGGTGGGCTACGAGGAACCCGGGCGCATCAGCCGCGACCGGGCCAATTACGACGTGGCGCGGGTCTACGTGTCGAAGGCGGCCTTCGTCGGCAAAGGCGTCCACGATATTCCGCTTCCGGATTTTCCCGTCGTCATCTCCCATGTCCGCCGGGGTGACGTCGACATCATGGCGTCGTCCGACCTGACGCTCGAGTTCGGCGACCTGCTGGTGGCGGCGGTCCCGTCGAACCGGAAGGCAGACCTCCAGCGTCACTTCGGCGACAGCGTCAAGGGCAACGCCGAGCTGTCCTTCGTGTCGGTCGGCGTCGGGATCGCGCTCGGTCTCCTGCTGGGAATGATTCCCGTGCCGCTGCCGGGGGGCGGTACCTTCAGCCTCGGCGTCGCCGGCGGCCCCCTGGTCATGGCGTTGGTCCTGGGCTGGCTCGGTCGCACCGGCCCGATGGGCTGGCGGATCCCGGTCGTCGCCAATCTGGTCCTGCGGAATCTCGGCCTGTCGGTGTTCATCGGCTCCGTCGCCATCGGGGCAGGCAGCCCGTTCGTCCAGACCGTGGCTACCAACGGTGTCCAGATCCTCCTTGGCGGTGCGCTCGTTCTTCTGACCCTCGTGTTGATCGTGCTGGTGGTCGGCTACCTGTTGCGCATACCCTTCGATGATCTGCTCGGCGTTTGCGCCGGCTCGACCGGCAACCCTGCCATCGTGGTTGCGGCGGGACGCCTTGCGCCGACCGAGCGGACGGACATTGGTTACGCGATCTGCTTTCCGAGCATGACCATCGTCAAGATCATCGCCGTTCAGGTTCTGCTGAGTTGAGACGAGCCCTCGGCATGATGCCGGCCGGCCACACCGGGTTGGATTTGGGCGCTGCCATGGAGCCGTCCGTCGCGGTCTGCTTGACGGTACCGCTCGCGTCTGCACAATCTTTCATCATAGGGCTGGGCTTTGTCGTGGAGCGTGTATCATGGCGTCTGTGCGAACCTTGTTGCTTGGATGCGCGGCGATCCTTTCCGGCGGAGCGCAGGCCGCCGATCTGCCGGCCAAGACCGCAGCTCCGGTCGACTATGTCCGGGTCTGCTCCACTCATGGCAACGGGTTTTTCTACATCCCCGGCACCGAAACCTGCCTGCGCGTCGGCGGGCGTGTGCGGGCCGAGTATGCCTATATCGAACCTGCCGACCGGGAGGACGACTCCATCGGCTTCCGCGGCCGCGGCCGCATCAACCTCGATGCGCGCACCGCCACCGAATATGGCATGCTGCGCACCTACATCCGCTTCGAGCTGACCCACAACACCGGCGTCTATGGCAGCGACAGCGCCCTCGTGAAGCAGGCCTTCGTTCAGTTCGGCGGCCTCACCGCCGGTCGTGCGGTGTCGTTCTTCACGAGCCCGGACCTGCCGGCCCCGAACTTCGGTGACCTGCGCTTCGACGACCCCGCGAACGCCGAAGTGAACCTTTTGGCCTACACATTCTCGTTCGGCAACGGCCTCTCCGCCACCCTGTCGCTCGAGGACGGGATCGGCCGCCGGATCAACAACGAGCTTGATTTCCCCCTGTTCGGAGTTGGTTCGACCTCGGTCTTTGCGCCGATCGCCTCGACCTACGCGGGTGAGATCGTGCCGGATGTCGTGGCCAACATCCGCTACAAGGGGACCTGGGGCGAAGTGCAGCTGTCGGGCGCCCTGCATCAGATCCGCGACGTGGCGGCGGGTCTCACGACGGTCGACGGCGTGACCACGCCCGTGATCAACCCGATCACGGGACTGCCCAATCCGACCCATGCGGACACGGATTACGGGTTCGCCCTGGCGGCTCTCGGCTATGTCAACGTGCCCGCCCTCGGGGTTGGCGATACCGTCTGGATGATGGCCACCTACACGGATGGCGCGATCGGCTATCTCAACACCGGACAGACCAGCGCGATCAGCAACGGCTTCGTCAGCGCCGGCTCGCTGGCGATGCCCTTCACGGATGCCTTCGTGGATATCTTCACGGGCGAGTACAAGACCAACAAGGCCTATGCCATCGCCGGCGGCCTCAACCACAACTGGAGCCCGACCTGGCAGACGAACGTGTTCGGCTCCTGGATGCGCTTCGATGCGCCCGGTGTCGCGCAATACGTGGTGCCCACGACGGTCGCGACGCTGGCCAATGGTTCGGCAGGCACCACGACGGGCCTCGTCGACTTCGACGAGATTCGCGTCGGCGCCAACGTGATCTGGACGCCGGTGAAGGATTTCCTCATTGGTGTCGAGGCGCTCTACATCCGGGTCGATCCACGCGAACGGGTGGCGATTCCGCTCACGACCGCTTCCGGCGAACCGACCGGCACCTTCCGGCCGACCGGTTCGGAGGATGCATGGGAAGGCCGCCTGCGCGTGCAGCGCGACTTCTGAGCGACGATCGTCCGTTCCCTACCGATCGATCGTTCATCAGCCTCAATGGCCATCGCCGCGCCAGGCGGTCGGCGTCTGGCCAGACCAGCGCCGGAAGGCGCGGGTGAAGGCGCTGGCCTCGGAATAGCCAAGGGCGGCGGCGATCTGGGAGAGCGGCACCTGCGTGTCCGTCAGCAATTGCCGGGCGATCTCGAACCGGATCTCGTTGGTGATCGCCCTGTAGCCCATGCCGCTGTCCTTCAGGCGGCGGCTCAGGGTGCGGCGATGCATCGCCAGGAGATGCGCGATGTCGTCGGCCGAACAGTGATTGCTGGTCAGCCGCGTGCGCAGCAGCCGCCGGATGTCATCGGAGAAGGCCGAGTCCGGAGCCCCCTTCATCTGCTGGATTCGCTGCTCCAGCATGGCCCGCAAGACCGGATCGGCTCCGGCGATCCGGATCTCCAGGTCACGGGCCGGGAAGACGATCGTGGCGCTCTCCTGGTTGAACCGGACGGGCGCGCGGAAATGCCGACGGTAGGGCTCCTGATCCGCCGGGGCGGCCCGGGGCAGAAGAACCTCGCTCGGGTTCCATTCGGACCCGCACAGGGCCCGCAGGGCATTGACCGACACCGCCAGCGACCCGTCCGAGATCTGGCCGGCACTCTGGGCCTCGGGCTGGTAGACCGAGAAGGTGAACAGGGCCGTGTCCCCGACGATCGTGAGCGACGGGACGGCGCCCCGGTTCTGGATGCTCAGGTTGGAGACGAGCCCGCGCATGGCGTCGCCCACCGTGTCCGATTGCTGCATCAGGCGGCCGACCAGTCCAAGCGACAGGATCGTCGCGCGCTGGCCGACGAGCAGCCCGAAATGGGGACAGTTCGTGCGGCTCACGCTGAGGGAGAGCAGCCGGCCAAGGGCCGCGTGCGGGATCACGTTCGCGCCATCCTCGAACAGGCGCGGGTCGAGCCCGGCCTCGCGGATGATCGGATCAGGGTCAAGGCCGAACTCGCGCAACATCGGTTCGATTTCCCTGGCCACCCCAAGATGGATATAGCCCGGAGGAAGGGTCCGCCCGCCGGATGATGCATCTCGCGAGACCGGCATGTGGATGCCTGAAGACGGAAACACGACTTTCCCGGCCATCGTGAGCTCCTTCGCAGAATCCCCAGAGCCCTCCGGCACCGCACAGCGAACGAAGCCGGCCCCATCACCTTAGTCTGCGGCATACTAACATAGATTAACGTTAGGTCACCAGCACGCCGGCCTCTTAGCGGGTGCAAATCCCCCTGGGGAGGCTGTTACCGGCCGAGGTGGCTCGGGAGAAAGCCGGGCTGCAAGGCTGTCGCAGGCCCTGGCTTCGGGGTCCGCCAGCGCTACAATTTTGGTTCGATGGTCCGACCACTAGGCCGGACCGAGTATGGACGTCCTGCTCTGTGGGCGTCGCCTGCGCCAACCTTCCAAGGATGACGGCTTTGAGATGGGACTATGACGTGAAGGAGATCATTGCCGATGGCATCGTGCATGTTGTCGGCGTGACGATCGGGGTTGTCGCCATCGCGGCGCTGCTCGTCGTGGCGGCTCCCGCCGTCGGAGCCTGGGAGCTCACGTCCCTTCTCATCTACGGGATCGGGCTTCTGACGGTGCTCACCGTCTCGGCGCTCTACAACCTCTGGCCGGTCTCGCCCGTCAAATGGATGCTGCGGCGGTTCGACCATTCGGCCATTTACCTCCTGATTGCCGGCACCTATACGCCGTTCATCACGCAGATGAAGGCAAGCGCCGAATCCCTGGCGCTGCTGGCCGGCGTGTGGCTCACCTCCATGGTCGGCATCACGCTCAAGCTCCGATTCCCGGGACGCTTCGACCGCCTTTCGATCCTGCTCTACCTGCTCCTGAGCTGGAGCGGCGTCATGGCTTACGAATCGGTGTTCGGCACCCTCCCCGCCTCGACCCTCTGGCTTCTCGCCATCGGGGGCATTCTCTACACGACCGGCGTGGTGTTCCATCTGTGGGAGAGCCTGCGCTTTCAGAATGCGATCTGGCACGCCTTCGTTCTCGTTGCCGCCGGCTGCCATTATGGCGCCGTGCTCGACTGCCTGGTGCTCGCGCGGGCCTGACCGGCCCGCCCGTTGCGGCGCGGGCCGCTCCTTGCAACGGCCGTTCCCGGCATCAGCCCCGTCACTACCGGACGTCTGTCCTCATTGCTCGGTGAAGAAGGTGAGGACAACCTTGCCCTTGTCGCTGACGAGGCACACGAAGCGGTTCGGCTTGTCGCTCTTCTCCCGCTGAAGATAAGCCTCGCCCATGACCACCATGCGGATCGGCGTATCCTCCACCCGGGTGGCTGCCTTCGAGATGGCCAGCGACTCCATGTCGAAGGTCAGGTGTTCGAGGGACGGCGAGCGCTCCTTGAGAGCCGCCAGCCCGGAGAGTCGACAGGCCTCGACCTCCGCTGGCGCCTGAGCGAGAGACGAGGTGGTCATCAGAATGGAACCGGCGAGAGCGGCGAGACCATAGCGCATGGATGTTTCCTTCCTGGATGTCGATGGGACCGGACCCGGGTCCGGCAATTGCGGGCCTGACGGTTACGGGGCCGTTTTTTCCTGTGCGGCCAGATGCACTTCGCCGACCATCTGGGACAGGCGGTAGGGCTTGGGGAGGAAGCGAGCGCCGGCCGGGATGCGGTCACCGTGGCACCTTCGCGAACGCCCGGAGGCCAGGACGACCGAAAGGCCGGGCTGTGCCTTGAGTGCTCTGTGAGCGAGGTCGCAGCCGTCCCGTCCTCCCAGGTCGATGTCCGTGAACAGGACGTCGATCACCTCCTGGCCGAGGATGACCTCCGCTTCCTCGGCGCTGGCGGCGGTCAACACCAGGAACCCGGCATCCTCCAGGGCTCCCGCCGCCGCAGCGCCGATCATCAGATCATCTTCCACCACGAGAATGCAGATTGGGCCCGCCTCATAGCCCGTGTACTCGGGTTGGGAGGCTCTCGACCAGCGTGTCGGGATCAGGTTCATGCGACGCCCTTTCCTTTCGGAGTTCGGCTGGCTAACTCCGAAAGGAAAGGCGGCGTTCACACCCGATCGGGACTTCCGCTCGACATGGTGAGCGCTCCGTTAACGGCTGCCGTCGCGGGGCGGCGCACGGCGGTGCGGGCCGGAACGATCCTTGCCGGGATCAGAAGGCCCACATCCGGGCGGATTGCTGGGCCGTGCGGTCGATCGCATCGGCGACGGCCCCCGGGGACAGGTGATGGATCATGTGCCCAAGGCCGGGCAGGACAATGAACTCGCTGTGCGGCAGTTCCCGGTGCAGACGTGCCGATTGGCGGCCCACATCGGCGATCTGATCGTCGGCGCCCGTGATGATCGTGAGCGGCACCCTCAGTTCGGCATAATACCGTTCCAGGTCCATCGCCGACGGCGGCATGAGAGCGGCATCCTCGGCGGCTGCGCGAAGCTGCAGGGGCCGCAGCATCAGCGCCTTCGGGAACTCGCGCTCGAAGCGCTCCGGCACCGGCGCGGGCTGGAACACGCGCTTGATCATGCCCGGAAGGATGGCTCGTGCCACTGGCGGCGAGACGGTGTAGCGCATGACATCGCCGACCAGGGGGATGGCCGGCGGCGAGAGCAGGAACGTGTCCGCCCGCAGGGTCGGGTAGTAGTAGCCCGAGCCCAGGACGAGGCCACGGACAAGTTCGGGGGATTCGAGCGCGAGGGCCACCGCGACCAGGGTGCCCCAGGAATGTCCGTAGACCACCGCCTGCTCGACCCCCAGCCGGGCCAGGGCGCTCCTGAACAGCCGGGCCTGGGCCCGGGGCGTCCAGAGCTGCCGCGGCCGCGCGCTGTAGCCATAGCCGGGACGGTCGATGACGATGACCCGGTACCGGTCAGCGAGTCGGTCCACGAGGCCGCTGACGGTGAAATCCTGGATCATGGTGCCGTTGCCGTGGATCAGCACCAGCGGACTGCCCCGCCCGCGGTCGATGTAGTGCAGGCGCACGCCGTCCACGTCGAGAAAACGGCCGATCGGCGGATACCGGCGCTCGGCCTCCTGGGCCCGCCGGCGGTTGTAGAGGGCCGCTGCTCCCAAAGCGGCGGCGCCCGCAAGCGCAGGCACGAGCCAGCGCGGTGCCCTGCCAGCGCCCCCTGTCATCGACCCGCGGGCATTGTCCGGCTTCCGATCCGGCCCGTGGGAGGCCGGATCCTGATCACGCACCGGGTCCGGCATGACGGTCCGATCACGGTCATAGCCATGACGGCCGGATGAGTTCAGGTCGACGGCTGTCTCCACGATGCGCATCCGCAATCTCCGTTCTGCTCGCAGACGGGGAACGCCCGGGGCGGGAAAGGGTTGCTGCACCGCAAAAAGGGCCAGCCCCCTGGGCTGATGGCGACGCTGAACGGGATGGCGCAGCCGCTACGCCACGGCGCGGGACGGCTCGTCCCGCTTCCTCGCCAGCGGCTTCGGGACGTCCGCGATGAAGGATGCAATGGCCTCGCGGGACATGGGCTTGGCGATGAGGTAGCCCTGAGCCTGTGAGGCACCGGCGAGGCGAAGGGCATTGAGTTGCTCCTCCGTCTCGACGCCTTCGGCCGTCGTGCTCATGTTCAGGTCCTTGGCGAGGCCGATGGTCGCCTTGATGATCGCGCGGCTGTCCGCGGAGGTCAGCATGTTGCGCACGAAGGACTGGTCGATCTTGATCTTGTCGAACGGGAAGCTGCTGAGATAGCTCATCGACGCGTAGCCGGTGCCGAAATCGTCGAGCGCGATGGAAACGCCGAGCGCCTTGAGCTTCTTGAGCGCCGCCGTGGCCTCCTCGGTGAGCTTGACGGATTCCGTGATCTCCAGGACGAGGCGGTGGGCCGGCAGGCCGGAGATCTCCAGGGCGGTGCGGACGCTCGCCACCACATCCCGGCTGCGGAACTGCACGGGCGAGAGATTGATCGCCACCTTCAGAGGCTGCGGCCAAGTCATGGCCGTCGTGCAGGCCTCCTCGAGAATCCAGTCGCCCATTGGGCCGATGAGGCCAGATTCCTCGGCCGTGGGGATGAACTGCAGCGGCGAGATCATGCCCTTGGTCGGGTGCTTCCAGCGCGCCAGCGCCTCGCAGCCCCACATCTGGTTCGTCGCGAGGTCGAGAATCGGCTGGTAGAACAGGTCGAGCTCCTTGTTCTCCAGAGCGGCCTTGAGCGCCCCCTCGAGGGCGCGGCGTTCCGCCCGCGCGTCCTTGATGCCGGAATCGAAGATCCGGTAGCTGCAGCTGGAATCCGACTTCGCCGCATAGAGCGCGATGTCGGCGGCCTTGAGGATCTCGTTGGAGATCTTGCCGTCGGTCGACGCGATGGCGATGCCGATGGAAAGCCCGACTTCGATCTCCGTGTTGCCGGCCGTGCACGGGATCCGCATGGCCGACTGGATGGCCGTCGCGAGATCGATGGCCTGCTGGCGGTTGCGGATCGGCCGCTGGATGATCGCGAACTCGTCGCCGCCGATGCGCGCGATGAGGTCGGTCTTCCGCAAGCGCTCGCGCAGGCGCCGCGCCACGGCCTGGACGATCTCGTCGCCGACCGCGTGGCCGAAGCTGTCGTTGATGTCCTTGAACCGGTTGAGGTCGACGAGATGCAGCGCGAAGTCCGTGCTCGATCGCTGGGACGCGAGGAACGTCCGCTTGAGATCTTCAACGAACTGGAACCGGTTGGGAAGCTTGGTCAGCACGTCGTGCCGCGACAGGTAGCTTTCGCTCGCCGCACGCAGGATGCCGGTTCGCACATGGCGGAGGCCGAGCAGCGTGGCGGCCTCGATTCCGATATCCATCAGATAGGCGAAGAACGCGATCACGCGGCTCTCGAGGCGCCGTCCGGCCATCATCTCCGCGACCGTCCGGCTGACCGCGAGGCCGGCCGGATAATGGGCGAGCGGATGGAGAGCCATGACACGCTCCTTCCGGTCGATCCAGCTGACGTCGCGGATGAGAGTCGGGATGTTTTTGGCGATCAGGCGCTGCAGCGGGGTGTTGGGCCTCCACACCCGCCGGCCGAGCGCCCTCTCGGAAACCGGGCAATGCGCCAGGATGATGCCGTCGCGGCGATAGAGCGTGATCGCCTGGGAGTGTGTGCGAAGGTGATCCTTGAAGATCCTCTCGAAATGATCGAGGTCGATCGTGGCCACGATGACGCCGAGAAAATTGCCGTCGGCATCCAGGATCTTCCGGGCCAGCGAGAGAACCTTCTTGTCCATCGCCCGGATTCTCATCGGCTCGCCGAGATACAGGGTCAGGGCCGGCTCGGTCGCGAGCGCCCGGTAATAGGACGTGTCCTTCAGATAGATCGGATCGGACATGGGGCGCGGCGTCGAGGAGCCGACGATCCTTCCGCGGGCATTGACGAGGTCGATCCGGACGAGTTGGGGCAGCGAGTGGCACGCGCCGACCAAGGTGGCCTTGGTCGTCTGCGCGGCGGCGAAACCGTCGAACTCGTGCGCCTGGAGGCAGGCCTGCGGAATGCGGCTGACCACGTCGCGCAGAACGTTCTCGGTGGATTGGAAGACTCCGTCCGTCCGCTCCTGGAGCGCGAGCGCGAGGTTCGTCAGATCGGCCTCGGCCTGCGCGAGATCGTCGTTGTACCCGCGCACGAAAAGAAAGAACGCGCCGAGGATCCCGGCCACCGCCATTACGATGCTGAGAGAGATGATCACATAATCCGGCACAACGGGCTTCGATTCATTCCACGCGACGCTCTCCGTCACCATTCGGCACGAGTTGTCGTTATTCCGTTAATGCCGACAGGAATTCTGTCCGTTCGACGAAAAAAGCAAAGCTTCGTTCGGAACGGACGCGCTGCTCTCATGGCCGGCACCCTCTCCCGTTTTCCAACGGCCGTTTCTTGACCCCCGCTCGTCCTGACACCCACCACGTCATGGCCACCCTCCGCCCGTCATGGCACCCATCACGTCATGGCCGGGCTTGTCCCGGCCATCCCGTACATGTGAAGCGCGGCGTTTCGAGCCATCGGGATCACCGGCACAAGGCCGGTGATGACGTGGCAGGGTCTGCGCAACGATACGTTCTCACTTTGTTCTTGACAGCGGGTGCAAGCTAAGCTATATCATGGCGTAGATCGGTTCCGACGAGGGGCGCGCTCGCGAGGCGTCGCAAGTGTGGGAGCCGGCACGGTCCTGC
>NZ_JAGPUP010000524.1:0-45898 GCF_018069605.1 Microvirga sp. HBU67558
CACTCGCGCCACCCTCGATCATCCTGCAGGCTCGCAGCGCAAGCTGCGGGCCCACAGGTGCTGGCCTCACGGCCTCATCAAAGCCAGCGCTTCTCCCGGAAGCGCCAGTAGAGCCAGGCGCAGGCCACCACGATCACCGTCAGCACGAAGGGATAGCCGTATTTCCAATGCAGTTCGGGCAGCACGTCGAAATTCATGCCGTAGATACCGGCGACCGCCGTGGGAACCGCCAGAATGGCCGCCCAGGCGGCGAGCTTCCGGGTGATCTCGTTCTGCTGGGACTGACCCGTCATCAGGCTCGACTCGAACGCGAAGGCCAGCACCTCCCGCAGCGACTCGATCTCCTCCTGGACCCGCCGGATATGGTCGGACACGTCGCGGAAGAGCGGCTGCATCGCGCCATCGATTCCGGGCAGTCCTGGCTGCTCGAGCCGGCGGCAGACCTCCACCAGCGGCACGGCCGCGTTGCGCAGGCGCAGCAGATCGCGCCGCAGCTGATAGAGCCGGACGATCTGGTCCTGCGGCTGGCTCGCGGTCAGGATGCTGTCCTCGATCTCCTCCACCTCGGCCTGGATCATCTCGATGACCGGCATGTAGTTGTCGACGATGAAGTCCAGGATCGCATAGAGAATGAAGTCCTCGCCCTCCGCGAGCGCCTTCGGGGCCGCCTCGCAGCGCTGCCGGACCGGCGTGTAGGTCGTCGAGGCGCCATGGCGGACGGAGACCACGTAGCCGCGTCCGACGAACAGGTGCGTCTCGCCGAAAGCGATGCGCCCCTCCACCATCTGGGCCGTCCGGGCGACGACGAACAGAGCATCGTGGTATTGTTCGACCTTGGGCCGCTGATGAGCCTTCAGAGCGTCCTCGATGGCGAGCTCGTGCAGGTGGAACTCCCCCTGGACCCTCCTCAGGAGCTCGAGGCTGGGCTCGTGCAGGCCGATCCAGACCACGTGCCCGGGCTTCTTGGACCACTCCCCGGCCTCTTCGATGGGGATCTCCCTGAGACGTCGGCCACCCGCATAGACGGCGGACGCAACCACGCCGGGCATGCCCAGGGACGGAACGGAAACACGCTTGAGAGGCTTTGCCATGTCGATCCAACGCGCAACCATCCTGGCCCGTTGTCGCCGCCGGGGCAAGCCGCTCCCGCGGCCTCCCTGGGGACAGGTGGCCGATCCAGGGGCGGCGTGGTACATTGGCCCCTTGCAGGGGATCGACCGATGACCAAGACCGTCACATCCCTCTTCCACAGCGAACATCACGCGACCACCGCGGTGAACCGCCTGAAGCAGGCGGGCATTCCGGCCGACGACTTGGACATCTGGACCACACCTCACAATCTCGCTCCTCTCCTGGAGGATCTCGGGGTGTCCCGCGCCGACGCTCACGCCTACGCGGAGGGCGTGGTGCGCGGCGGCACCGTGGTGATCGTGCGGTGCCAGGCCCCGGAGGTCGGAAAGGTCGTCGAGATCCTGGACCAGGAGGGCATTCTCGATCTCGACGAGCAGCAGGCGGAGTGGCGGACCGAGGGCTGGGAAGCCGCAGGACCGGCGGGCGACATCGCCCCATCGCCGGACGTGATCCCGGCCGCGGCGGAGACCGACCGGGTGGTCGAGGTCATCCATGGCCGCATCCGCGTCCAGTCCCGCCGGACGGAGCGCCCAGGACGGGAATAGCCGGATCCGCGATCATGTTGCCTCGACGCTGGCGAAACGCCCCTGGAGCGCGGCCGACCGCGTCCGGACGCACAAGGAACGGGCAGCGCCCGCACGAGACCAGCAGCTCGGATGAACGCGCCGCGCCAGCCGCGAGGCGTTGCCTATTGCATCTCTTTCGGCAGGAGGGCGTCGTACTGCTCGGGGGTGAGATAGCCCGTCACGGAGGCGTTGCGGCTTTTCTGGTAGCCCATGATCGCCTCGCGGGTCAGCGGCCCCATGATGGCGTCGACGGGACCCGTGTAGAGACCCAGATCGCGGAGCCGCTGCTGGATCAGGCGGCGCTGCTTCTGACCGAGCTGCGAATCCTCGATGGAAGGCCCGACGGATGCATGCCGCAATCCTTCGGCCTGGGCGGCCGCGATCTGCGCCTCGGCCTCGACGCGCCTCGCCTCCTGCTTGGCCTTCTCGGCGTCGGCCTGCGCCCGCTCCACATCGGCCTGAGCCTTCTTGGCGTCGGCTTGCGCCTTCATCACCTCGGCCTGAGCCCGTTCGGCCCTCAACTGCTCGTCACGGGCACGCGTTTCCGCCTGTTCCCGCGCCCGACGCTCCGCTTCGAGCCGTCCTTCGATGTCCTCCGACTTCTGGACCATGGGCACGGCCTGCGGCGATGTCGACGCGACTGTTTGCGATACAGGCGCGGGAGCAGGAGCGGGAGCGGGCCTTGCGAGATTGACTTCCTGCACCTGCCCGAACACGGCCCCGAGGCTGCCGTTCGACGCGACCTTGACGGCTTCGCTGAACGATGGACTCGGTTGTTGGAGCAGCTTGGCCAGGGCGTCGGCGGCCTGCTCGCCGGCCCCGTCGATGCGGGATACCGGGATGCGTGCCGAGCTGGAGAAGGCCGTGACGGCGTTCTTCGGAATCTCGCTGGTGAATTGAGGCCGCGCATCCAGCCCTTCGATGGCATTCTCGAAGGTCGGGGACGTCATGAAGAAGAACACGCCGCCCGTCTGCGCCCGTGCCGCGATCTGCGCCATGTTTGTGGTCGAGAGCGCGCGGGACAACAGGTCGGCCGCCCGGCCGATCTCAGTGTTGGTCGCCAGGAAAAAGGTCTGCCCGCCCCAGGCGATGCCGTGACCGATCAGAACGACCAGAGCCAGATCGGCACCCTCTGCCTTGGCGGCGAAGTCCCGCAGGCCGGCTCGGGCGGTCGCGTTGGTCGGATTGGGACTGACGATGACATCGAAGCCCCGGGCCTTCAGCGCCTCGGCGATTTCGGCACCGCGCTTCGTCCCGATGCTGGACTTGGGAAGCTTCTGATATTCCTCCGCCGTCAGGACCAGAGCGACCCTTCCGGAGGCATGAGCAGTAACGACACTCGCGAGCAGCAAGGAAAACGCAAGGACAGCGATCCCCAGAAAGAGTATCGGGTGCGCCCGATCAAGGTCTCCCGATGTGCTTTGGCGCACAGGGGATCGGCCCGCAAATCCACCCACAAGACCGAAATGCATGGCACGTCTCCAAGACTTGCACTATCATGAAATCCGGTAGTTGTAACGCAAACTAACCTCACGAGCCGTTGGAGATCTCCCGTGGGACTACGGCTGAAATTCAATATCATTCTCGCCGTTTGCTATCTGCTTGGGCTCAGCCTGTCGATTTATCCATTCTATCAAATTTCCCGACAGGAAGCCATGGATCAGCTCCAGTCGCAGATCGACGTTCTGCGAGCCCAAGCGCTGTCCGTCCGCCGCTATACGTCGGAAGAGATCCAGCCCTTGCTCGCGGAGCACTCGAGCGTCCAGTTCCTGCCGCAGACGATCCCGTCGTTCTCGGCCCAGACGGCATTCCGCAACTTCCGGGGATTCTATCCTCAGTTCTTCTACAAGGAAGCTGCGCTCAACCCGACCAATCCGGCTGATCTTGCACGGGACTGGGAGCGAGAGGTCATCGAGAAGCTCCGGGCCAACCCCGAGCTCACCAAGGATATCAGCTATCAGACGATCAACAATCGCTCGCATTACACGGCGACCTATCCTTTGGTGATCAAGGACGAGTCGTGTCTGACCTGCCATTCGACTCCCGATCGGGCTCCGACCTCGATGGTCGCCCTTTACGGCAGCAAGAATGGATTCGGCTGGAAGCTCAACGAGACGATCGGAGCGCAGATCATCTCCGTGCCCATGGACATCGCCGAAGGAGCGATCTGGCGGAACCTGCTTCTCTTCGTCGGAACATCGAGCGTCATCTTCCTGGTCCTGCTGGTTCTGCTCAATGTCCTGCTGAACCGCTACGTGATCAGCCCGGTGACCCGCATGGCCAAGACGGCCGAGGCCGTGAGTATGGGCGACGCGTCCGTTGCCGAGTTCGAATATCCGGGTTCAGACGAGATCGCATCCCTGTCGCGATCCTTCAACCGGATGCGCAGAAGCCTGGATAGCGCATTGAAGATGCTTGAAAAGTGAGCAGTACGATTGATCCGTGGCCCAACAGAACCAGATTACCGCTCGTCATGGAATTGCATCCGATGACCGCAGATAAGGATCTGAGGACGGGCAGCAGCCAAGGCGGCACAAGCGGCATGCCCGCCCGAGTCGGCAAGTATCGCCTCGACCACGTCATCGGCCGTGGGGCCATCGGTGTTGTCTACAAGGGCTATGACGAACAGATCGACCGCCCGCTCGCGATCAAGACGCTTCGTCCCGAGATTCTCGAGAACCTGAACGAGAACGACGAACTGCTCCGTCGGTTCGCCACCGAGGCGCGCTCCGCCGCGCGGTGCCTGCATCCCAACATCGTCACGGTCTTCGATTTCGTCGAGCAGGATGGCGCGCCCTACATCATCATGGAATATGTCAATGCTGGCACGCTGGAGAACGTGATCCGCCGGGGGACGCTGCTGCCGATCCGACAGGTCGGCGAGATCATGGCGCAGCTGCTGTTCGCTCTCGGCTACGCTCATTCGAAGGGCGTCATTCACCGGGACGTGAAACCGGCCAATATTCTCTGCCCTTCGGCAGCCTCGATCAAAGTGTCCGATTTCGGCGTGGCCCATGTGGATGCCCTGGATCTCACCAAGCCTGGCGGCATCCCCATCGGGACGCCGAACTACATGGCGCCCGAGCGGTTTCTCGGGCGCCCAGCGGATATTCGCGCCGATCTCTTCTCCGCCGGAGTCATCCTGTTCCAGATGCTGACGGGCACAAAGCCCTTCATCGCCGCGGATCTGCCTGAGCTGATGCGCAAGCTGATGAACGATCCGCCACCGGAGGTAAGAACCTATCGGCCCGAGCTTTGGCCGGAGATCGACGTGGTCGTTCAGCGCGCATTGGCCCGCAACCCCGAGGATCGCTTCCAAACGGCGGACGAGTTCATCGTATCGCTCAATGCATCCATCGAGATGCGCCCCAGTGCCGACCTCCCTCCCCTCGACCTGACCGAGCTCTCCCACCTGCCGGGAAAGGAGCAGGCCGCGCCGGCCAAGGAGCGGCTCAACCAGACCATGGCGGAGGTCCTCACCCCCACGACGCTCGACGCGCTCGGGCGCTCGCTGGCCAGTTCGCTCGGCCCCATCGGTCATCTTCTGGTAAGGCAGGCCTCGCACGAGACCATGGACGTCGATACGTTCCTCGATCTGCTCGTCGAGAAGATCAAGACCGAGGCCGAAGCGTCGACCTTCCGAAAGGCGGCCCAGCAGGTGCTGCGTGACGACAAGGGTTTCAAGATTGCCCAAATGGAAGCCGTCATATCGCTGACCGAGATCCGGGCTGTATCGGAAGCGCTCCTGCCGCTCATCGGCCCGGTTGCGCCGACGCTTGTCGCCCGCCAGGCAGAGAAGGCGGTCGGCCGAGACGATTTCTATCGCCGCCTTTCAGATTTCATTCCCAACGAGCGGGACCGGGCGCGGTTTCTTGAGATCCGTGGTAAAATTGGCGAGACGAAACAGTGACATGTAGGCACTCGATGAAAGCGTGATGGACGATCCGGCCCCTGATGCACCGCAGCCTGCAGGCAAACGAGTTCGACGTCTACGAGCGGTCTTCGCGGCCGACATGGCCAACTTCGGCGGCCTGGTGTCCGTCGACGAGACCAATACCCTTGACGCCCTGTGGGCGACGAGGCGCATTGCCCGGGAGGAGCTTGCGGCTCACGGCGGTTGGCTCTTCGGGATGCCGGGAGACGGGCTCTTCGCGCTCTTCGAGAGTGCGGTCGATGCCGTCCGTTGCGCGCTCGACACCCAGGCGCGTCTCGCCGCGATGACGAAGCTCGATGCAGTCCGCATGCGGATCGGCATCCATCTCGGGGATGTCCTGTTCCAGGACGATCTGCCCTTCGGCGAGACCCTCGTGATTGCGGCCCGTCTGGAAAGCTTGGCGGATCCAGGCGGCATTCTCGTATCGGCAGCCGTCATGGAAGCCGTAGCCCCCCGCATCTCGGCGACCTTCGGCGAGCGCGGAGTGTTCGACCTCAAGCACAGCCCGCGACGGATCACGACGTTCAGCGTCGGGATGCCGCCATCATCGAGTGATATGAACGCGACCCTGAGCCTGATCGAGCCGCTCGATCGGACGGTCCTGTCAGTGGCTTCGGCGCGCATCGAAGAGACAGTGCCGGCACCCTTGCCCCCGGCCGCCTGCCTGGAGCCGCCGGCCCTCACGCTTCCGAAGGCCGCCCCTCTCGTCGTCCCGCACGGCCGTGCGGCCCCCGATCCCGCGCCTCCCGTCGCCCTGGAGCCGGAGGTCCCGCCGGCTCGTCAGACTTCCATGGATCCGGGGGCCGTTCAGGGCTGCCTCGCTGAGCTGGCTCATGCCCTCACAGTGTATCTCGGTCCCGTCGCGGGCCTGCTCGTGAAGCGGCACGCGGCAGAGCTGGCGGATCCGGCCAAGCTCGTCGAGGATCTTGCCCGCGAGATTCCCGCACGAGACGAGCGTCTGCAGTTCATCGCCCGCGCCCAGCAGATCGTGGCGCGGCGGCGCCACTGACACCTCCTACTCGCCGAATTCCGCGATCTCGTCGATCCGCTCGAGATCATGGACGATCAGCCCGCCTCGATCCTGGCTCAGCAGGCGCTCCTCGGACCATCGGTTCAGAAGCTTGTTCAATCCCTCCCGCGACATGGCCGTCCATTGAGCCATCTCGCTCTGGGTCAGCTTGAGAACGACCTCGATACCTCCAGCCGTCGCCCTCCCGTGATCCCGGGCGAGATGCCCGAGAATGCGGGCGAGGCGCTGCGGCGCCTGACGCAGGGTGGCATCCTCCATCCGGGCACTGGTCCATCTGAGCCGGCTGCACAACAGGTCGATGACGTTGCGCACCAGCTGCGGATCCCGGTCCAGCGCCTCATAGAAGGTTCGCCGGGCGATGCTCGTCAGTCTCGTCCGCAGCATCGCAGAGGCGCCGGCGGTCCGCACGCCGCCGTCGAGCATGCCGATCTCGCCGAACACGGCACCATTGGTCAGCACATTGAGCGTGACTTCGGCGCCGGCAGCCGAGACCGTCCAGATCCGGATACGGCCCTCGGCGATTACGTAGAGCGCGTCGGAGGTGTCACCGACATTGAACAGCAACTCGCCCTTGTCCAATGTCCGACTCTGAGCCCTGCGGGCGATCTGGTCGACCGTCGACGGGTCGATAGCCTTGAAGATGTCGAGTGCTTCGAGATGGACCAGCTTGTCGGCGCCGGTCGCCGGTTTGGGCGGTTGCACGTCTGGCATGACCGAATTCCCACGGTGTGGAGCACGAGGCCTGCCAGCATAGCGTTCGACGGGCCAGGGGCAAAGGCGCACCGCCGGCCGCGATGTTCGGACAATCCCGCCAGGGCTGTCCGCCGAAATGGGCGTTTGTGATCCTCGTCACAGTGCTCGGCGCGAAGCCGGCCCATGATCATCCCACAGACGCCCTCCCCGTTGCCCGTCTCATTGCGTGCGGAGGGTCGCAACAGGGATGCTCGCGATGAGAAATGGAATGAAGACCAGCGCCGAAGTCCAACTCCGGACGGCTCTTCGCACGCTCAAAAAGCCGCTGATCGGGATCAGTGTCATCAGCTGTCTCGGAAACGTCCTGATGCTGACCGGCCCCATCTTCATGATGCTGGTCTACAACAAGGTCCTGGCAAGCAAAAGCATCCCGACGCTGGCAGCCCTCTCCCTGCTCGCTCTGCTGCTCTATGCCTTCTATGGCCTCCTGGAGGCGTTGCGCGGCAAGCTCATGGCCCGCGTCGGCATCACGTTCGACCACCGGCTGGCTCCCACTCTGTTCGAGGCGACGCTGAAGCTGCCGCTCCATTTCGGACCCCATGCCCGCAATCACGATCCGCTCCAGGATCTAGCCTCCATCCGCAACTACCTCATGGGTCCCGGACCGGTCGCGCTTCTCGATCTGCCCTGGATGCCGATCTATTTCGCGATCCTGTTTCTGGTCAGTCCGATCCTGTTCCTCGCCGCGGGAGCCGGCGCTCTGTTTCTCGTCATTCTCAGCATGGTCAACGAACTCGTCACCAAAGGAACGGTCAAGTCGGCGAACCAGGTGCACGCGGCCACCATGACCCTCCTGCTGGATGCAAGGCGCAATTCGGAAGCAGCCGCCGCCATGAGCATGGGAGACGACCTGTGCAAGCGCTGGGGCGGCGGTTACGTGAACTCGATCTCGCACGCCCGCGACCTCGCCGACCACGCCAGTGTGTTCGGGGCAATCTCCAAGACGGTCCGGCTCGTCCTGCAATCCGCGATGCTGGCGCTCGGAGCCTTCCTGGTCATCGAGGCGAAGATGTCTCCCGGCGCCATGATCGCGTGCTCGGTCATTCTCGCACGGGCTCTCACCCCCATCGATCAGGTGATCGGCAACTGGCGCAGCACCTCGGCCGCGTGGCAGGCTTTGCGCCGGCTGAGGGCGCTCACCTCCAAGCTTCCCCAGGCGGCTAAGCAGCAGCACGGCATGCCGCGGCCGCGCCACACCCTGTCGGTGCGGGATGTCGCGATCGTTCCCCCGGGCGGGACCATCGCGACCGTGTCGGGCGTCTCATTCGAGATCGAAGCCGGCGACGCTCTCGGGATCATCGGCCCCAGCGGATGCGGCAAGTCCACCCTCGTTCGCGCCCTGGTCGGCGCCTGGCCGACCGCGCGGGGCGATGTCCGCTTCGACAACGCCCTGATCGCTCAGTACTCGCCCGATGCGCTGGCGGACGCCATCGGCCACCTGCCGCAGAGCATCGAGCTGTTCGATGGAACGATCGCGGAGAACATCGCGCGTTTCCGGAAGGACGCGACCGTCGACCAGGTGATGGATGCGGCTCGCATGGCTGGCGTGCACGATATGATCCTGGCGTTCCCGAAGGGATACGACACCCCGGTCGGCGAAGGCGGCGCCATCCTGTCAGGCGGTCAGCGCCAGCGCATTGGGCTTGCCCGAGCCCTGTTCGGCAATCCTTTCATCGTCGTGCTCGACGAGCCCAACTCCAATCTGGACCCGCTCGGGGAGCAGTCTCTGAACGACGCTATTCAACAGATGCGACAGGCCGGAAAGATCGTCGTCATCGTGGCCCACCGGCCGAGCGCCATCTTCGCCGCCAACAAGATCCTGTCAGTCCGCAACGGCCGCGCCGAGATGTTCGGCCCGAAAGAGCAGGTTCTGGCCGCTCTGTTCCCGCGCATCGGGCAGCCGCACAAGCCCGCTCAGGCGATGGGTCCGCAACCGGTCGGTGCTCCCTCTGTCGTCGCGACAGCGCAGCCAGGCGCGACCCGTTCCGACCCGAGCACCGCATCGGGTCCGCAGGATGGTCTCGGCACGGCGGCGGCAGAACCGGCGAACGGAGACGCCGGCCCGGCCACCGCGACCGTCACCAGTCTGGACGCCACCCGGACCCAGCGGGCAAGCAGCCACGCGAGCTAGCGGATGTGAACTGGGCCACAGCACGGGCGCGCCGCGCATGCCAACGTGATGCCGGACCGAGCGTCGGTCCGTCGAAACCGACGCAGAATCCTGACAATGGAATTGCCTGTTGCCCAGCCGACGACGGCAGCCCACCCGATGGAGCGCACCATGACCGAGTTCGAAACCGACCTTGCGGCTAATTCCTCCTCCATGCGCCGGCTGATGCGCTGGTTCATCCTGAGTTCCTTCATCGTATTCTTCGGGATCGGCGGCTGGGCGGTCGCCGCCAAGGTCGACAGCGCGGTCGTCACCTCGGGCACGTTCGCAGTCCAATCGAGCGCCCAGGCGGTCCAGCACCTTGAGGGCGGCGTCATTGGGGCGATTCTCGTCAAGGGAGGAGAGCTCGTGCAGGAGGGACAGGTGCTTGTCCGGCTCGATGCGGCGAAGGTTACGGCGGATGCGAGCATCCTCGAACGCAAGCTGATCGATCTCACCGCCCAGAAGGCACGTTTGGAGGCCGAGCAGTTGGACCGCACGACGATCGCGCGGCCGGAGCTCTCGATCCCGTCGAAACAGGCCGAGACAGCCTTGAGAGCGGCTCTTGCGGCAGAGGAAGGCCTGATGAACGAGCGGCGCTTCACGCGCCTGAGCCAGCTCTCGCAGCAGCAGGAGCGCAAGCATCAGGTCGAGAGGCAGATCGACGGGTTCAACGAGAGGTCCCGGGCCCTCAAGGAGGAGCTCGCCCAGGTGACCGCCGAGTTGGCCGACCAGCGCATGCTGGACAGCAAAGGTCTGATCCGGCGCCCGGTGCTGCGTCAGACGGAACGCGAGGTGAGCCGCCTGAAGGGCGAGATGGGCGACATCGAGGCCCGGATAGCGGGTGCCCGGTCCCAGCTCACCGAGATCCAGTTCAAGATTGCCGAGCTCACTCAGAATGCCCGCTCGGAAGTACTGCGACAGCTTCAGACCGTCACCGCCAGCCTGGCCGAAACGGAAGAGCAGCTTGCGGCCGCCCGGGATCGGCTTCAGCGGCTCGATATCCGGGCTCCGAGGACCGGGCTCGTCCACGAGCTCATGGTGCACACGATCGGCGGGATCGTCGCCCCCGGGCAGAAGCTGATGTCGATCATCCCCAGCGCCGAGCCGCTGATCGTGAACGCGAAAATCCGCCCTGAGGAGGTCGATCAGGTTCATATCGACCAGCCGGCGACCATCCATATCAGCTCGTTCAAGCTCCCAACGCCTTTGGAACTCGAGGGGATGGTCACCAATGTCTCGCCGGACCAGGTCGTCAGCGGCGAATCCGGACAGGCCTATTTCACCGTGAAGATCGCGATTGCTCCAGGAGAGCGAAGCAAGCTGGAGGGGAAGGAACTGACGCCCGGCCTGCCGGCCGAGGTGCTGATCCGCGGGGAGACCCGGCGGATCATCACCTACCTGACCCAGCCGCTCACCGATCGGCTCGCCGTCGCCTTCCGTGAAGAGTAACCCGAGAAGTCCGTCGTCGGACGCCCGTGCAGGATCCTGTGCGAGCGTCCGGGCAGCACGACCCGATCCATGCCCTCGTCAGACGGGACCGACGTCATGTAAGATCCTCTCGATCAGAATGCTGAACGATCCCGACGCCGAGGCGACCATGAACAGGGCAGACAGCCGCAGTTCCCGGACGAGACGCTCAGCGCCGCGGCAGGAGGTCAAGTCAGTCAATCTCGCCCTTCAGGGGGGAGGTGCCCATGGCGCCTTTGCATGGGGCGTGTTGGACCGTCTGCTGGAAGAGGACGCCATCGGCATCGAGGGCATCAGCGCGACGAGCGCAGGAGCGGTCAACGCCGTGGTCTGTGCCCATGGGCTGATCAATGGCGGGCGCGAGGGAGCGCGCCAGGCGCTTGGGGAGTTCTGGCGGCAGATCTCGCAAGCCGCCCTCCTCAGCCCCGTTCAACCCTCCGCATTTGATCGCCTCACCGGAAGTCACAGCCTCGAAACTTCGCCGGTCTTTCTGCTCTTTCACATGCTCACGCAGGTGGTCTCGCCCTACGAGTTGAACCCGTTCAACTATAATCCGCTTCTCCACGTGCTCGAACGAACGGTCGACTTCGAGCGTCTGCGGTCGGATCCTCAAGTCAAACTGTTTCTCTCGGCCACCAATGTTCGCTCCGGGAAGATCCGGGTTTTCGAGAACCATGAGATGAGCGCCGAGGTGGTGCTTGCGTCGACCTGCCTGCCCTTCATCTTTCAGGCCGTGAGGATTGACGACGAGTATTACTGGGATGGGGGCTACATGGGAAATCCGGCCCTCTTCCCGCTGATCTATCGATGCGAGACATCCGACATCGTGGTGGTTCACATCAATCCGATCAGCCGGCCCACCGTCCCCAGGACGGCCGCCGAGATCCTCAACCGGATCAACGAGATCAGCTTCAACTCGTCGCTCATGAGAGAAGTTCGCGCGGTCGACTTCCTCAACAGGCTCGTGGAGGAAGGGCGGGTTCTGGCGCCCGATATCAGGGAGGTGCGCCTGCATGCCGTCGAAGCCGACGACGTCATGCAGCACCTGGGCGCCGCCTCGAAGCTGAACGCGGATTGGAGCTTCCTCACCGATCTGCATGCGATCGGACGCGAAAAGGCCGACGCGTGGCTGAGGACCAGTTTCGCAAAAGTCGGGTTCGAATCTTCCATCGACATCGGCCACCGATACCTTTGAGCGACGAGGCGAGGCCGAGATCGACCGTTGCCGTCGCGCACCCGAGACCATCCTGCTGGTCCTCACCGGGCGACCCACAATCGGACATGCCCCCTATCGTCCGACCCAGCCGAAATTTGTGATCACGTGCACAGAAGGACCAAGCGGAACAGGTCAGTCTGATCCCATGAGCAGTTCGGGCCAAGAGGAATGGTCCTCCCCGGTCTGATCACCGGCATCTCCTGAGGAGATCGACATGGGAAGACGGATTTGGATCGTTCTGGCCTTGCTGCTGTCGGCGATAAGTTCCGGCCATGCCGGTCCTCACCTCTTCCGGGATGAGGCAGCTCCGCCCCTGCCCGGCTGGGTTGCATTCTGCAGCCGCCATCCGGAGGAATGCGCCGTCGATCTGAAGGAACCGGAGTTCCTGCCGCTGACCGTGGAGATCGCGACTCTCCTCTCTTCGGTGAACCTCTCGGTGAACCGTTCCCTGATCCCGGTGACCGACCAGAACCATTGGGGCGTCGTCGATCTGTGGAGCTACCCGAGCGACGGTCTGGGCGACTGCGAGGACTACCAGCTCCTGAAGCGCAGGATGCTGGTCGAGGCCGGTCTTCCGCGCCGAGCCATGCGCATGACCGTGGTGATCGACGAGAACGGCGAGGGTCACGCGGTTCTGACCGTCCGCACGGATCGGGGCGACTTCATCCTGGACAACAAGACGGATGATGTGCTGGCCTGGTTCAGCACCCACTATCGCTACATCAAGCGTGAAAGCGCCGAGACCGCAGGCTGGGTCTTCCTCACGCTCGAACAGGCCGGTACGTCGCTGACCTCGTCTTCCGACAGGTAGCCCTTGCCTCCTCGGGTCTGCCCGGGGGCGCCTGTCCCAGGGCAGCCGGGATCCGTGCATTCAGGCTGTTGCGGCCAAGTTAAACCGCACGTCATTGGGAATCCCGGTCACGCTCGACGGCTTCCTGCTGAAGGCGCCGGATGTCGATGATCTTCACGCGGGCTCGTCCGAGCTCGACAGCGCCGCTCTTCCGCCATTTCTGCAACTGCCGATTGACCGTCTCCCGACCCGCTCCGACAAGCACGCTGAGTTCCTCCTGCGTGATGTCGATCTCATCGCCGAAATCTTCCGCGAGCTTCAGCAGGCGCCGCGCCAATCGGGATCGGAGAGACAGGAGAGAAGCCTCTTCCAGACGTTCGCTCGAGAACCGTACGCGCTCACATAGCAGTTCGATGATCCGCGTGGTGATTTCCGGTCGCCTCTTCAGCAGATCCTGGAAGTCGCTTCGCCGGATCATGAACAGCTCGACACTGCCGGACGCAACCGCATCGGCACTCCTCGGGTGTCCGTCCAACAGGGCGAGCTCGCCGAAGATATCGCCCGGCCCGAGAATATTGAGCGTGAATTGTCGTCCGGCATCCGTCGTCGTCGTGATGGTGATCTGCCCGCGACGGACGCCATAGAGGGCATCGCCCGGATCTCCCTTGAGAAACAAGGTTTCGCCGTCGTGCATCTTTCGGGACGTGCATAAGGCCGCAATCTGGGCAATTTCGTCCGGGCCTAGCGCGGAAAAGAACGAACTCACGGAGAGAGCCGAAAAAAACGGCAAATCCTTCCGGATCTGTTCTCCATCGAGACGCACCTTCACGCCTCCCCTGTATGAGTTCACCAACAGAGATCGCAATCCAAGACGGAAACCAGGCAACTATAGATGAAAGAGGAATAGTCTCAACAAGAGACAGGGAGATTCTCAACCGCAGGAACGTCGGAGGAATTCAGCTGGACATTAGACGCGAACCTCCCGTCTCGGCTGGCGTGGTATGTTATGTAATTTTGAAGCCATACGGATGAACCGCCGGCCGGCTCAGTTGTTCTGGCCAAGTTTCCGTGCTTGAGCCGGCTGAACGCCCCGAGAGCTTGCCTTAGAGCTTGACGGACTACGCTTTGTTGCGCGTCGGTTAAGGCTTGCCTCCTGCGAGCTCCTGGAGAATCCGGCGGCGCGCCCGCCGCATGGCCGAGAGTTTGGAGGGTTTCATGACGGGCTCCTGCCGGCGAACTGACGGGGACGGATGACGACCGCGGGTTCGTCCTTCCGGACGGCGGGGCGGACCGGGACGGAAACGATCACCGGCTGATCGGTCCATCGATCGAGAACGATGAGAACCATGGCAATCTCCTTTCATGTGCTCCTACGGTGTCCGAGATGAGCATGGTGTTCTGTGACGGTGGTCACACAGAGGGGGGCGGCTCAGGCCGCGGGGGAAACCTGCAGACGGGTGAACCGGGTCACATCGAGCATCTCTTTGCCAGACAGAACGACGGGCCGCGGAGCGCGGCCATTCACCGCGATGGCGTCGGCCACGAACAGGAGGGCGAGTAGACAGAGGATGCGACGGGACATGTTCGAACTCCATGTGAGGCCGACCATGCCACCGGCCCTTTCCGGGAACCGTGATCATGAGCACAGAAGACGGATCCTTCCTGTGGGAGAGTGGAAACATCGAGATGGAGGCTCAAATGTTCTATCTGTACTTCCACTGCGCAGGCCCAGGCGAAATCCTGATCGACCGTCACGGAGCGGAGGTTCTCGACCTGATCGAGGCTCGCGACCGAGCCCTCACCCTGGCGCGAGCCCTCGTCGAGAAAGCCTATGGCGCACGCGACTTCGCCGACTGGCACGTCTATGTCAGCGACGAGGACGACGACGAGATGCTGCTCATCCCTTTCTCAGACGTCATGCCGACCCTTCACTGAGGGATCCGCGACAGGCGAGGCAAGCGCACTCCCTCTCGATGCCACGAGCCTCCTGCGCCTGCGCGGGCGGCCGGCGGCAGACAAGCCTCCGTCCCGCGGCTCTCCGCAGACACCCGTGCCGCGCGGAGCCGCGATCAGCACGGAATCCCGTGCTGACGCGACCTCTCCGGCAATGATCGGACGGCCAAGCCGGACGGGGATCATACAGCTGAAGGTCATATGCCCCTGATGACCTCAGCGCTCGGGATAGCGCGACCGGCGGGCGCGCCAGTCCGACATCTCCGCCAGGTGACGCCATCTGCGTGCCAACGAGCGAAACTCGACGCGAGACTGCGCCTTCTGGTACGGATCCTCCGCGAGGCGCTCGGCCTTCGCGGCCTTGTCCTGATAATGTTGTTTAAGGTTCATCGGTCTTATCCGGCAGGAATCGAGCGAACCATCCTTCGGAAGGATCCGCCCAGTACATGCGTCACTGCCTTTTCACGCAACCCGCCGGCTTGTCGGGAAGCGAAATGGTCACCTGCTGGCCGGATCGGGGATCAAGAATGGTGATGGTCATGATGAACTCCTTCAGTTGAGATCATCATCGCCCAATCCCTGCCGGTCTTCCGTGACGGACATCACACAGACCCTGATGTGATGCAGCGCACAGTCTGCCCGAGCGGGATCGGTTACCTTGAAAGCCTTCCTCCCTGTCAACTCGGCGCCCTGTTCCAAATTCGGGGCGCTTCTCTTTGTGCGGTGTCGAGATCAGCCTGCCGCCCAGAGGCGTCTCTTCGCGCCTGCAGGAGGCAGTCCATCGACGATCCCATTGCGGAATTCGGGCGGAGCGGTCCTTCCGCCCGCGGACCATGCCGACCTTGTGGGCGATAACGCGGCCTCGTGATCAGTCGAGCGGCGTTATCGCTGCGCCGCCACGATGTATCGCCGGGCAAGCTCGCGCTCCTCGGCCTCGAAATATCGCTGGAGCCAGATGTAAGCCTGTCGGATCAGAGCCCGGCGCTCCGCCGGGTCCCTCGCCTGACGAGACAGTGCCATCGCGTCCATGTAGCGGGCCCAGTATCGTGTGCACCTGTCCATGCGCTCACTCCTGCCTGTAAGGGTTCGGTTGTCGACATGGTGTCGTGAAAGGCGGTGCACATCTGTAACCCGCATCACAGAGGCTCGATGAGGAGGCAGGAGCGCGGTTGCCTGAACCCTGAGCCTTATCCGCCCTAAGGGAGAAAACGGGCTCCAGTCTCGGGATTGTGACGGCGGACACAGTCCTGCAGGGCGTTTCGGGATACCAATGGTCCATCCTGAACTGGGAGCCAATCATGAAGCGCAATCGGAAACCGTTCGTGTCCATCCGGAAAAGAGACTGCAAGTCGGTCTTCGACTCGATCTATCTCCGGGAAGCCGTGTTCCGCAAAGTCGTGACGGCGGCCGATGTCAAAGCCGGCATTCTGCCGAGGCGGATCGTTTGAGGAACCATTGTTCCCAGCAGATATGAGCGGGGTCTGAACCATCAGGCTCTTCGACCGGGATCATTGCTCCCGATCGAATAACTGAACGACCGCGAGACGATTGGCGTCCGCCAGAACGACGGATCGCGCGGGACGCATTCCAACGAATTTCACGGAAATCTTCCTTGCATCCGGTGCACCACGGATGTCCGGGGCACCCTTTTCTGGGTGAAGTTCAGCAAGCCGAGGCTGATGCTCCTTCGCGCTCCTGACCGGATCGAGGCTGTCGGCTGAACCTCTCCCAACCAGCGACGGGCATGGCTACTCATGGAGAATGGGGCGGGATGATCAGCTCACCCGCCTCCAGTAACCTTCGAACGGGATCGCGATGTCCCGACGCTCTTCGGTCGAGAACCGGGGGTAGTCGCTGCCCTGCGTCCAGCCGCCGTTTCCGCCGGGAACGAAATGCAGATACGCGAACACGATATGAGAGATGACCCACATGCCGACCTCCTGACTTGTTATCCATACTAACCCGGAGGCGCTGCGCGCTCTGAGACGAATGTCACACAGCGCGCAGCGGCACCCGGCACGGAAGCCCGGTGATCAGCGAAGAGATCCATGATGCCATGTGTGAACGGGCTCACAGCCTTCGAGGCTCGGATCGCTAGAATGAGTTCATTCTCGTAGTCCTCCCTCATCTCAGCGCCTCGGCACCCGACCGAGGCGCACTTTTTTGGTGTCGCAGGGGGATCCTTACGGATTGGCGAGCTGGCTCCTGATCGCCCGATCGATCCACGCGTCTCGGCTCATCCCGGCACGGCCTGCCGCTTCATCGACCTGATCGAGCAGACCCGGGGACAACGCCGTCTGCACGAGGACATCGACCTCGCCCGGATCGGCCGGCATGTAGGCCATTCCCGTCACAAGACGGGCGAACCGCCGAACCCGATTGGCCTTCTGTCGATCCGAGAGGGCAGCGTCGGCCGCGACGAGCGGGCAATACTCACCGATCAGTCGGTCGACGATCAGGGCAGGCTTCAGCCCGCTGCTGCGGAGGATGGCCATGAGTTCGCCCAGCCGATTGCCCGCCGTGATGTCGTCGGCTCCCGAATAAAGATCCGCACGCGGGAGTGAAGGCCCTGACGCGCCGTCGGGACTGGTCTCCGGGCAGGTGAAGGCTGCTGCGCCGGCGGGCGCGATCAGGGCGTTTCCTGGACCTGTGAGAGACATCAAAGCGACGATCAACCCGTGACGGACGGTCATCATACCCTCCCTGGAAGAGCTCGCGGCATTTTAGCGCCCCGAGCACGCAAGCGGTAGACCGCTCGGCCGAACGGCACGGGTCCGTGACTCCTGCTGGAAGCCGTGCAGGTGCAGGCAGAACGCTGCGCCGCTCAGGGAATATGCCTCCTGCGGTTCTCCCAGAGTTCCCTTGCCTGCGCGCGGAACTTCTCGAACTGGCCCGGAGCGCCTCTCGTCAGCGTCAGAAGAGCGGTCGCCGCCGTGGCGACGATGATCTCGGTGGCGCGCTCGTCGCGCGCCGTTCCGGCCCAGACGGCGCGCCAGTATTCCTGGCTCGTCATTCCCGTCAGCGGGTAGGCGTGCGGCTCCGGCCGCGCGGGCACGAACAGGTTCTCCGCTTGACCTCCGACAAGGCGAAGCAGCGTGCTCGAGCGGAAGGGCGTCGACTCGGCCGTGTCGCGGCTCGATCCGAGAACGGTCATGGTTCCGCATCCGAGGAGCATTCCCGCATCCCGATGCAGCTCACGATAGGCGGGGCGTACGACCCCCATCATGGTCGTGGGTGCGCCGAACGGGTTGAGGAGCGGCATCAGGGAGTTGATCGGCGAGCGCGTCTCCAGCACGCCGTAGAGGGAAAGCAGCCGGTGGATCTGCGAGGACAGGGCCGCGACCGGGATGTAGGCGACCCCGTGCTCGGCAGCGGCGACGCAGGCAGCCGCCGGATTCGAGCAAATAGGGATGCCGATGCTCTGTGCCGCCGACACAAGGCTGCCCCGGATGCCGCCGCCTCCATCGCTGCCGTGAAGCAGGATGCGACGCCCCGACTGCGCAAGCAGCAATGCGGCCTGGAGAAACCAGGGCACTCTCCTGGACTTCGGCGAGATGTAGGCCGGCCAGTCCAGTTCCACGGACGATGACCCCGATCCTGCGACCCCAATGTGAGTGCGCGCAGCCTGAGCGAAACCGGCAAGTTCGGCGGCAGTCTCACCTCTGAAGTGCATGACGGTCAGCAGCGCCCCCACCTGTACAGGGTCCGCCTCGCCGTCGAGAATGACCGAGAACGCATCTTTCGCCTCGTCCATCGTCAGGGGTCGGCTGTGCCCGAGTCCGGCTCCGATCGTTGCGATGTGCTTTGCAAGCCGCTTCCGTCCGTCGTCGGCCCCTCCGATCACTGCGAGCTTGCGTGCGAAGGACTCGGGAAGCGGTTCGCCTTCGAGCAGAATGCTCCGCCTGGTCGTCAGCGGGGCTGCTTCGATCACCGGCTTGCCTGACCACGCCTCCGGGTCGATGTTCAAGCCATCCGGGGGTCGCTCCTGCGGTCGAAGAAGATCCTCGGCCTCCGCGGCCAGCGCACGAACGCGCTGTCGCATGCTTTCCGCAAACGGCGTCGGGATCAGGCGTCTCGCAGAGCGAACGAAGATCGGATCGCCATAGATCTCGCGGATCTGCCCGAGCAGCCTGCTCATGGCCGGCGTTCCCATCACCATCCGTTCAGCCGCCCTGCTGACGCTGCCCTCCATAAGCAGGGCGTCCAGCGCCAGGAGGAGACGAAGCTGACCGAGTTTCAGAAAGGGTTCTTCAGGTGTGGAGGTCACAATGATGCTGTCGTCAAATCCCATTCGCACAACGCCGGGCAATCATATGACTGTCTTTCGAGGCAGAATGGCTATTCCCCATTCCGACAGATCTTTCAAGCTGCACGCAACTACTTTAGAGCCGTTATAATTTGCGTTTTTCCGAACTCAGAATGAGTCTGAAACATAGGCGTTGACCTCATTCTCCTGCAAAACCTAGTAGCTGCCTCACCATTCTGCGACGTGAGAGGCATGAGGACAGATGAGAGGCAACGACGCTTCGGCCAGCCGTGATTCAGCGACGGAACTCGCGAGCTCTACAGTCTGCGCATTCAGCTCTCCAAAACCTGATCTCGCCGCGCATCGCATGAAGGACGCGAGACGCCCCGTGCGCCGGATGCTCGCTGCGCTCTTCGCCTGCACCAGCCTGTCAGCCGCGCTTCTCCTCATGCCGGACGTGGCCTTCGCGCAGGCGACCGACAGCGCTGTGACGTCCGGTAACGACGATGTGATCAATCTGGATCAGGTCGTCGTGACGGCATCCGGCTTCGAGCAGACCGTGAAGGATGCTCCGGCGAGCATTTCCGTCATCACCCGCGAGGAGCTCGAGAAGGGCTCGTTCCGCGACCTGGCGGACGCCCTGCGGGAAGTCCAGGGCGTGACGGTGACCGGTGTCGCCAACGAGAAGGACATCTTCATCCGCGGCCTTCCGGGAACCTACACGCTTATCCTGGTCGATGGAAAGCGGCAGAGCACGCGCGACGCCCGCACCAACGGAAATTCGGGCTTCGAGCAGAGCTTCATCCCGCCGGTCACGGCGATCGACCGGATCGAGGTGGTGCGCGGCCCGATGTCCTCCCTCTACGGCTCGGACGCCATGGGCGGCGTCATCAACATCATCACCCGCAAGGTGTCCGACAGCTGGACGACCTCGGTCAAGGCGGACGCCACGCTCCAGCAGCACGAATATTTCGGCAACTCGGCTCAAGGGTCGTTCTACACGAGCGGGCCGCTCATCCATCGCATGCTGGGTCTTCAGCTCTGGGGCCGCGGCTTCGGCCGTGCCGAGGACGAGATCCTGAGCGGCATCACGGGAGCGCGTGAAGGGAATGCGGGTGGACGGCTGACGTTCACACCGAACGAGAACCACGACATCATGCTCGAAAGCGGGTTCACGCGCATCCGCCGCAACGCGTCCAAGTGGGGCACGCTCGAGACATCCGCCAACGACACCTACAACGACAACGACCGCAAGTACTGGTCGCTGACCCACGAGGGACGCTGGGGTCGCACGACTTCGACCTTCTCGATCCTGCAGGAATGGGCGGAGCGCAGGAATTACACGGAGAATCCACGCACCTCTGCATTCGCCAAGAATCCCCGTTCGCCCGAGATCCGGAACACGATCGTCGACGGCAAGTTCACGACGCCGTTCGACCTTCTGGGGACCCACACGCTGGTGACCGGCGGGCAGTTCACGAACGCCTCTCTAAGCGACCAGAATCCTGGTCGCCGAACGGGAATCGACGAGACGTTCTCCATCAACCAGTGGGCTCTCTTCGCCGAGGACGAGTGGCGTCTGACCGAGACGCTGTCGTTCACGAACGGGTTGCGCATGGATCATCACGAGATCTACGGCGCCCATTTCAGCCCCCGCAGCTACGCGGTCTGGCACGCCACCGAGAACCTGACCCTGAAGGGCGGCGTGTCGACCGGTTTTCGCGCGCCCGAGATCCGCCAGATCGCACCAGGCTACGCCTACACGACGGGCGGCGCAGGCTGCACCTACGGTCCCGACGGGACCTGCGGGGTGATCCTGGCGGATCCCAACCTGCAGGCGGAGACGAGCACCAGCTACGAGGTTGCGGCCCTCTGGGACAGCCTCGACGGCTTCACCGCGAGCGCGACCTATTTCTACACGGATTTCAGGGACAAGATCAGCAACGCGCTGGTGCTCGACGACGCCGGCAATCCGGTGCGGTGGTCCGAGGATCCGAACTACCGCCTTTGGTACAACTACAACATTGACGATGCGATCATCCAGGGTGTCGAGTTGGCGGCCAGCTGGAGGGCCACGGACACGATCTCGATCCGCGGCAGCTACACGTTCACGGATTCCGAGCAGCAGACCGGAGACTTCGCGGGCTTCCCCCTCACCCGCACGCCCAGGAACATGGCCAATGCCCGCATCGACTGGATCACGCCCGTGGTGGGTCTGTCGGCCTGGACGGCGGTGAACTACCACGGCTCCGAGATCGTCGGCGGTGCCCGCATCGGGACCAACGGCACACCGGTTCTCATCAACGGCGTCGCGGGACGGAAATACGATGCCTACGCCACGATGGATGCCGGCATCACCTACAACTTCACGGAAAAGCTCGCCCTGAACGCTGCCATCTACAACATCTTCGACAAGGAGATCGAACCCACCGACTACAACACGGTGGTGGAAGGACGCCGCCTCTGGCTGGGCATGTCCGCAACCTTCTGATCAAGGAATGGCGAATGAACACCCCGATGCGGGAGTGGCCACAACCACGAGGACGACTGAGCCCCCGAGCGGGCAGGATGATCGATAACAGGAGAATTGGAGTCATGATGACTGTCTCAGCCCGCTTCCCTCGCCGCATGGCGGCCCTCATTGCCGGAACCCTCGCCCTCGGGTTCCTGACGGTCGGCGCTCATGCGCAGGACCTGACGATCCAGCACAGCAAGGGCGCGACGAGCGTTCCGGCGAAGCCGAAGAAGGTTCTCGCCTTCGACTTGGCGTCCCTCGATACGCTGAACGCCCTGGGCGTCGAGGTGGCGGGCGTGCCGACCGCCCGGTTCCCCGAATATCTGGCGAAGTACGGCTCCGACAAGTACCAGAAGGTCGGCACCCTGTTCGAGCCGGATTACGAAGCCGTCAATGCGGCCGAGCCGGACCTGATCATCGTGGGCGGCCGTTCCAGCGCCAGATACGCGGATCTGGCCAAGATCGCCCCCACCGTCGACCTGACCGTCGATCCCAAGGACGTCATGGGCAGCGTGAAGCGCAACGTTCAGCTTCTCGGCAGGATCTTCGACAGGCAGGCCGAAGCCGACGCCCGGCTCGCGAAGCTCGAGACATCCATGGCCGACCTGCGTCAGGAGACGGCCAAGGCCGGCAAGGGTCTGCTCGTGCTGACGACGGGGGGCAAGATGAGCGCCTACGGGCCGGGTTCGCGCTTCGGCATCCTTCATGGCGAGTTCGGCGTGGTGCCTGCCGTCGAGGGGCTGGCCACCACCAACCACGGCCAAGCCGTGACGGCTGAATTCATTCTCAAGACCAATCCCGACTGGCTCTTCGTGATCGACCGCGACGTCGTGGTCGGGCGCGATGGCGGTGCGGCCAAGAAGGTCCTGGAGAACGAACTCGTGGCCCAGACCACGGCCTGGAAGAAGGGTCAGGTCGTATTTCTGGATCCCGTCAACTGGTACCTGACGGGCGGCGGCATCACGGCCCTGCAGGCCAGCGCCGACCAGATTGCCAAGGCGGTCGCGAAGAAGTAACCCGCTGCCCCGGATGTCGATCGAGCGCGGATCGCCCCCTGGCGGTCCGCTTTCGCGTGTGAAACCCCGGGCCGGATGGCCCGCCCGAAGTTCTCTGAGCAACCGTGAGATCCCTCCTCCTTGCCCTGGCCGTCGTCGTGGTCCTGACCCTGATCAGCCTGCTGATCGGAGCCGGCGACCTGTCACTGTCCGCGCTCCTGTCACCGCAGGACGGAGACCGCTCCGCCCAGATCCTCGTGGTGTCGCGCATCCCCAGGACGGTCGCCCTCGTGCTGGCCGGGATGGCGATGGCGGTCGCCGGCTTGCTCATGCAGATGCTGACCCAGAACCGCTTCGTCGAGCCGTCCACGGCCGGCACGGTCGAGTCGGCGAGCCTCGGCCTCCTCGTCGTCACGCTGTTCGCCCCCGACATGCCGGTCTTCGGGAAAATGCTCGTGGCGACGGGCTTCGCCCTAGCCGGAACGGCCCTGTTCCTCCGGATCCTGCGGCTCGTCCCGCTGCGCTCCGTCCTGACCGTGCCGCTGGTCGGCATCATGCTGGGCGGCATCATCAGCGCGGTCACCACGTTCTTCGCCTATCGGTTCGACCTCATGCAGTCCCTGAACGCCTGGACGACCGGCGACTTCTCCGGGGTTCTGCGCGGCCGATACGAGCTGCTGTGGGTGACGTTCGCCCTGACCCTCCTGGCGTATCTGGCGGCCGACCGGCTCACCCTGGCCGGGATGGGGCGGGACTTCGCTACCAATCTCGGGCTCCACTACCGCAGCATCGTGTCCTTCGGCCTCGTCATCGTGTCCATGGTGACGGCGACCATCGTCGTCACGGTCGGCATGATGCCGTTCCTCGGCCTGATCGTTCCGAACGTCGCGAGCATGCTGGTCGGCGACAACATGCGTCGCGCCCTGCCCTGGGTGGCCGTGATGGGGGCCGGCCTCGTGCTCGTCTGCGACGTGGCAGGCCGGGTGGTGTACTACCCCTATGAGGTTCCCATCGGGACGATCATGGGGATTGTCGGCGGCGCCCTCTTCCTGGTCCTCCTGCTCAAGGGGCGCACGCGCCTTGCCTAGGACAGACCGGCGACCGATGCGAACGCTCCTGATCCTGGCCGCCATCGCGGCCGGGGTGATCGTGCTGTTCATGACCCTGAATGCCAAGGGACGGTGGGACTTCATCCTTGCTTTCCGCGGCACGAAGATCCTGTCCATGGTGCTCGTCGCCCATGCGATCGCCGTGTCGACCCTGCTGTTCCAGACCGTGAGCCACAACCGGATCCTGACGCCCTCGATCATGGGCTTCGATGCGCTCTACGCGCTGATCCAGACCGGCCTGATCTTCGCCCTGGGGTCTGCCGGCGTGAGCGCCCTCGACCCGCGTCTGCTGTTCGGGATCGAGGTTGCCGCCATGGTGGCGTTCTCCGGCCTGCTCTACCGGTGGCTCTTCGCCGGCAGCAGCCGCAGCCTTCACCTGCTCCTGCTCGTCGGCATCGTGTTCGGCGTGCTGTTCCGCAGCCTGTCGGGCTTCATGCAGAGGATCATCGATCCCAACGAGTTCGTGGTGCTGCAGGACCGGCTGTTCGCCAATTTCAACAGCGTCGACGGGAACCTGCTGACCATCTCGGCCGCCGCGGTCGTTGCCGTGTCCGTGGTCGGGTGGCGCCTGATGCACGCTTACGACGTGCTGGCTCTCGGCCGCGAGACCGCGATCAATTTGGGCGTCGACCACGGCCGGGTGACCACCATCGTGCTCATCCTGGTGGCGGTGCTCGTGTCCGTGTCCACGGCTCTGGTCGGACCGGTGACCTTCTTCGGGCTCCTTGTGGCCAATCTCGCGTACCAGATCGCCGGAACGCACAAGCACCGCTTCGTCCTGCCGGTCGCCAGCCTGATCGCGGTCATCTGCATCGTCGGCGGACAGCTCGTCCTGGAGCGGATCTTCGCCTTCGACACGGCGCTCAGCATCGTCATCGAATTCTTGGGCGGGATCGTGTTCCTCGCCCTCCTGATCAGAGGAACGACCCGTTGATCGAGATCTCGAACGTCAGCAAGGCCTATGGCGACACCATCGTGGTGCGCGACATCTCGCTGAACCTGCCCCGCAGCGGCGTCACGTCCATCATCGGGCCCAACGGGGCCGGCAAGTCGACACTCCTGTCGATGATCAGCCGTCTTCTGCCTCTGAGCACCGGCACGGTGGCGGTCGACGGGCTCGACGTGACGCAGACCCCCTCGGACGTCCTGGCTAGGCGGCTGTCGATCCTGCGGCAGGACAACCGCGTGACGTCCCGCCTGACGGTCCGGGATCTCGTCGAGTTCGGCCGTTATCCATATTCCAAGGGCCGGCTCACGCAGAAGGACCGGGCCCTCGCGGCCAAGGCCATCGGATATCTGGATCTCGAGCCGCTGGCCGACCGCTTCCTCGACGAGTTGTCCGGCGGCCAGCGCCAGCGGGCCTATGTGGCCATGGTGCTCTGCCAGGACACGGAATACGTGCTCTTCGACGAACCCCTCAACAACCTCGACATGAAGCACGCGGTCGGCATGATGAAGCTGCTGCGGCGGGCCGCCGACGACCTGGGCAAAACCATCGTCCTCGTGCTTCACGACATCAACTTCGCGTCCTGCTACTCGGACTACCTCGTCGCCATGCGCGACGGCGCCGTCGTCCGCCACGGCAGACCGGCCGACATCATGACGAGCGATGTCATCCGCGCGGTCTACGACATGGATGTCGAGGTGCAGGAGGTCCGCGGCTACAGGATCTCGAATTATTACCTGTGAGCCCGGGACGGTACCCGGCCTATCGAGCGTACAAAGCTCCAGTTTGGTGTAGACTGCGTGGGACCGTGGAGGCCTCGACCGCATGCCCAACCGCCTGATCGCAGACCGCGACCGCTTCGCGGCGCTCCATCCCGAACGGCGGATCCTCATCGGCGGCCGGGACTGGGGATACGTTGAGGCCGGCGACAGCGGCCCTGCGCTGCTGCTCATCCCGGGCACGCTCGGCCGCGGCGACATCTTCTGGCAACCCATCGAGGCGCTGAAGGACCGCGCCCGCATCGTTGCCGTCACCTTTCCGGCGAGCGGCGGCGTGATCGAGTGGGTGGGCGATCTCGCCGAGCTGTGCAGCCGGCTCGGCCACGACCGGGTCACCGTGCTCGGCTCGTCCCTCGGCGGTTACGTGGCGCAGTACTTCGCTGCAGCCCATCCGCACCTCGCCGAGCGTCTGATCGCCGCCAATACGCTCCATTCCGTCGCCGATGTCGGGTCCCGACCACCCTACTCCTCGGACCTCGACCATGCGCCCATCGAGGAGATCCGCGCCGGGTTCGGCCGCGGCCTCGGCGCCTGGCGCGAGAGACATCCCGAACAGACTGAACTGATCGACCTCCTGATGGCCGAAGTCGAGGGACGCATCCCTGAGCCGGAACTGCGCACGCGGCTGAATGCGTTGAAGCGCGGACCCGAACTGCCCCCGCTCGACCTGCCGTGCGACCGGATCGCGACGATCGAAGCCGCCGATGACCCGCTGATCCCACAGCCCATGCGCGACGCGGTGCGGGCGCGGTTGAAGCCATCGGTCGCCTATTGCTTCGAGTGGGGTGGACACTTTCCCTATGTCGTGCGACCGGAACTCTATGTCTCACTGCTCGAGGAGCAACTCGGCCTCCCTGTCACGGGCGACGGCTGGGACAACGGGGAATGGCGCTCACGATGATCGTACTTTCCGACAGGGACGTTCGGTCCCTCCTGCCGATGGCCGACGCCATCGAGATCGTTGAAAACGCGATGATCGCCGTGTCCGCCGGGGCCGCCAACCTGCCGCTTCGGTCGGTGGTCGACGTGGGAGAGCCCAACAGGATGGGCGTCATGCCGGGCGCCCTCCTGCCGGGTCACGGACAGACCGAGGCGTGTTTCGGCGTCAAGCTCGTGAGCCTGTTTCCGGGCAATCCGGACGCCGGATTTTCGTCGCACCAGGGCGCGATCGTCCTGTTCGAGCCAGAGCACGGCTCGGCGATCGCCATGATGAATGCCGGCCTCCTGACGGCGATCCGCACGGCCGCCGCCAGCGCTGTTGCGACGCGGGCGTTGGCCCGGCCGGATTCCGGCACTCTCGCAATGATCGGAGCCGGCGAGCAGGCCGAGCACCATCTCGAGGCCATGCTCTGCGTGCGGCCCTCAATCCGGCACGTTCGGGTCGCCGGGCGCCGGCGCGCGAAGGCTGAGGCCTTCGCGGCCCATGCTGCGGAACGCCACCCCGGCGTCACGATCGAGGTCTTCGACGATGTCCGCTCGGCCGTCGGAAGCGCTGACCTCGTCTGCACGGTCACGTCGTCGTCGGAGCCGGTCCTGATGGGCGGGTGGGTGGCACCGGGCACCCATCTGAACGTGGTCGGCGCTTCGATCCCGTCGAAGCGCGAGATCGACGAGGAGATGGTGGCGCGTTCGCGGCTCTTCGTCGACTACCGCGCCTCCACCTTCGCCCAGGCCGGCGAGGTCATTCGGGCGATCGAGAGCGGCCGCATCGGACGCGACCACGTCCTGGCCGAGATCGGCGAGGTTCTCGCCGGCAAGGCAGCCGGCCGCGGTTCGGCCGACGACATCACGCTCTACCGCTCCCTCGGCATCGCCGCCCAGGACCTCGCCTGCGCGGGTCACTGCTGGCGTGAGGCGAGAGCCCGAGGCCTGGGCGTCGAGGCATCTCTCGATTGAGCGTCGCTACCGCTGGCGGTCCCACACGAGAGCCGCCAGGGGCATGACGTGGTTGCGCCTCAGGGTGATGATGAGCACGCCGCAGAGCGCGATGCCGGTGCCGATCGCCATCCGCAGATCGAAATGGTCGCCCGTGATGAGGATCCCCATGCCCACGGTCATCAGCGGGTTCATGATCGTCAGCGGCGCGATCAGGTTGGCCGGATACTTGCCGATCAGCCCGTAATAGATGGTGTGCGCCACGAGCGACACGATCAGGGCGGAGAACAGCAGGGCCGCCAGGAAGGCCCAGCCGGCATTCGTGGCCTTGAGAAACTGATCGGCTTCGAGCCCGGCCGACAGGAAGGTCAGCGGCAGCACGGAGGCGAGGCCGATCCAGGCCTGGAAGCGCAGCGGCTTCACGCCCTCCATCTGCTTCATCAGAACGGCCGCCAGCGAGCCCGCCGCGGCGGAGCCCAGAATGAGCGCGAGCCCTCCGGAAATGGGAAAGCCGCCCGCGGGATCCCACATGACGAGGACGCCCCCGATGAACGTGAGCGCGATGCCCAGGCCTCGCCTCCAGTAGACCTTTTCCCCGAGCAAGATGACCGACAGGAGCGTGGTGATCGGCAGGCCGAGCTGCGACACGATGGCGGCGCTCGAGGGGCTCGCCGTCCTGATGCCAAGGAAGAAGAGCGCGAACCCGCCGCCTCCCATCAGGAACCCGACCAGAAGGATGCGCCAGGTCGGACGCGGCATGGGCAGGAGCCAGGGCAGCGCCAGCATGGCGACGATCCCATAACGGATGGCCGCGTAGAACAGCGGCGGGATCGCCATGTCCGTCACGACGATCTTGCTTACCACCGTATGAGCCGCCCACAGCAGGCAGACCAGGATCATCAGGGAGAAATCACGCAGGGTCATGATGATGGATAACGTGGCCCCGGGCTTCGCCACAAATGCCGGTTCGGTAGGGCTGGCATGTCCTTCCGGGTTGGGGACGTTCACCCCACGGCAACGATTCCGCAGCCGGATCTCCCCCACGTCGGAACCTGCCCGAACATCCTCTCCTTCATCATCACCGGCTCTGTGCCGGTGATCTCGATCCGGAAGGCGCGGCACGCTTCGTATCGGGATGACCGGGACAAGCCCGGCCATGGCGGCGCGGATCGGTACACGAGGCCCGTCGGCCCCTGCCTCTCGATCCCGGACCGAGCCTCACCCGACATGATCCCAGATGTCGTCCTGCGGCTCATAGCCGATGAGCCGGCGGGTGGTCTCGATGTCCCAGGGCATGCCGCGGTTCACCGACATGCCGTTCACCACGATGCCGGGCTGCGCCCAGGATCCGGCGTCGGCGAGGAGCGCCCGCTCCATGACGGCCGTGAAGTCCCGGTTCGAGAGCCACATGTTGCGGAACCAGCGCAGATCCCGCTCCGTGTCCGGACCGACGTTCGGCTCCTCACCGGGCAGGCCGGACGTGTTGATCGTCTCCGGCCGGTTCTCCCCCGGCTGGCACCAGCCGATCCGCACGCAGACGGCGGTCAAAGCGCCGTTCGAGCGATGCGCCTCGGCCAGGCAGGCGCGCTCGCCCATCAGCTTGGACGCCGCATAGGCCGTGCCCTGGAGCATCTCCCGACCGTTGAACCAGCGCGTTCCGGGCCCCGGCTGCAGGGACGTCGTCAGACTGCCGGGCGTTAAAGTGTCGGCGAGAGGCGCATCCTTGTACTGCCCCATCACGTGGTTCGACGAGGCGAACACGATCCGCCGCAGGCCTGCCCGTCCGGCCGCTCCAAGCAGGGCCAGGGTCATGTCGAAGGACGCGCAGGCATCGCTCCAGGGCGCATCCGGATAGGGGTTCTGCGCGGCAAAATGCACAGCAGCATCGATCCCGGCCAAAGCTCGATGCCATTGCGTGTCAGAGGGATCGGCAAGGTTGCCTGCGACCCATTGCACCCGGTCCTCGGAGGGGGGCGCTGCAGGCACCGAGCGATCGAGCGCGACGATCCGCTCGCACCATTCCTGTGTCAGGAGATGCGCGATGAGCTTCCGGCCGAGATTGCCGCCCGCGCCCGTGATGAGGACCGAGCGGACTGGTTTTGAGGACGTCATGATCGAGCGGACCCTCCGGGATGGTCGAACGTCAGTATCGCGCTGCGGCGTCCGCGTGTCACCAATTGGTCACCGAGCCGTCCCGCCGCCTCAGATGCGGCGCCTCCCAGAACTCGAAGCTCTGGCGGGCGATCAGTTCCTCGTTCACCTCGATTCCGAGACCGGGCGCATCGGACACGACGTAATGCGCTCCCGCGAGCCGCGGCTGGACCGGGAAGAACTCCGAGTTGTCGAAGCCGAGATGCGTCTCCGCCGGGCTCGCACGGGTTTCGAGCCAGGAGAAGTTCGGCACCGCCGCCGAGAAATGGATGGTCGCGGCCGTGCAGACGGGCCCGAGCGGATTATGCGGCATCATGTCGACGTAGTGCGTCTCGCTCCAGGCGGCGACCTTCATCGACTCGGTCAGGCCGCCGACATTGCATACGTCGAGGCGGTTATACTGGTGGATGTCGCGCTCGATATAGGGTTGGAACTGCCACTTCGAGGCGAATTCCTCGCCGATGGCGAAGGGGATGTCGGTGAGGCGGCGCAGCGCTTCATAGGAACCCGGCGACTCGTCACGGATCGGCTCCTCGAGGAAGTCGAGGGTGCCGGACGGCATCTTCTGGCAGAAGCTCGCGGCTTCCGCGACGCTGAGGCGGTGGTGGTAGTCGATGCCGAGAACGACATCGTCGCCGAGCGCCTCCCGGGCCTTCACGCACCATTTCGCCGTGGCGGCGATGTGCTCGCGCGGCTCGTAGATGTCCTTGTTCTCATGGCCCGCGGGCGAGAGCCGCATGGCCGTCCAGCCGTGCTCGACGAGCATCTGCGCCTGTTCGATCATGGCCGGGCCGGGCTCCGCGAAGGTGGTCGCGAAGGTCGGGATCCGGTCTCGCTGCTTGCCGCCGAGCAGCTCGTAGACCGGCACCTCGAGGGCTTTGCCCTTGATGTCATGGAGCGCGATGTCGATGGCCGAGATCGCCGCCTGCAGCACGCGGCCGCCCTCGAAATACTGGCTGCGGTACATCTCCTGCCACAGGGCCCCGATCCTGAACGGATCGCGCCCGCGCAGGAACTCGGCGTAGTGTTCGAGCGCGCCGACGACGGCCTTCTCGCGGCCGGACAGGCCGCTCTCGCCCCATCCGAAGATGCCCTCGTCGGTCTCGACCTTCACCAGAAGCTGGTTGCGGATGCCGACCTTGACGGCATAGCTCTTGATCGCGGTGATCTTCATCGTGTCCTCGGTTTACCAATGCCACAGGGTGCCGTCTTCGAGACGGTTCACCGGCAGATAGGCGCGCTGGTATGGGTATTTCTCGGCCAGTCTCTCGTCGATGTCGACGCCATGGCCAATCGCGTCGCCGGGATGCAGGTAGCCGTCGGATAGGCTCCAGGCGCCCGGGAAAACCTCGAGGATCTCCGGCAGATAGCCGGAATATTCCTGGATGCCGAAATTGGGCACCCACAGGTCGAGATGCAGGTTGGCGCCGAGGCAGATCGGCGACATGTCCATGGCGCCGTGGCAGGCAGTGCGCACGTTGTAGACGCTGGCGAAATCCATGATGCGGCGCAGCGCCGTGACGCCGCCCGCATGCACGGTGGTCATGCGGATGTAGTCGATCAGCTGCTCCTCCATCAGAAGGCGCGCATCCCAGATGGTGTTGAACACCTCGCCGACCGCGAGGGGCGTCGTCGTGTGCTTGCGGATCAGCCGGAAGCCCTCCTGGTGCTCGGCCGCCACGGCGTCCTCGAGCCAGAACAGGCGTGCGAATTCCAGATCCTTGCCGAGCCGCGCGGCCTCGATCGGCGTGAGGCGGTGATGGGCGTCGTGCAGGAGCTCGACGTCCCAGCCATGGGCCTCGCGCACCGCCGTGAACAGCTCGGGCACGTAGCGCAGGTATTTCGACGTCGACCAGGTCTCCTCGTGCGGGACGGCGTCGTCGAGGGCGTTGTTCGTGACCGACTTCGCGCCCGTGCCGTAGACGTCCGGGAGCCCGGGGATGCCGACCTGGACGCGGATCGCCCTGTAGCCCTGCTCCTTGCGCCGTCCGACCGCCTCGACGGCCTCGGCGATGTCGCGGCCCTGGGCGTGGGTATAGCACAGCACCTTCTCGCGGCTCGCGCCGCCGAGGAGCTGATAGAGCGGCATGTTGGCCGCCTTGGCCTTGATGTCCCACAGCGCCGTGTCGATGCCGGCGATCGCCGCCATGGTGACCGGGCCGCGGCGCCAGTAGGCGCCCCGGTAGAAGTACTGCCAGATGTCCTCGATGCGGCTCGGATCGCGACCGATCAGGAGCGGCGCGAGATGGTCCTTGAGGTAGGAGGCGACGGCGAGCTCCCGGCCGTTCAGCGTCGCGTCGCCGACCCCGGTCAGTCCCTCGTCGGTGACGATCTTGACCGTAACGAAGTTGCGCCCGGGCGAGCAGACGATGATTTTGACGTCGGTGATTTTCATCGGTTTATCCGTTGGCAGAAAGCGTGCGACCGGGTTCGTACCGGAAGCGGTTGTGCATGCGCCGATTGCTGGGATCGGGATGGGGAATGGCGGAGAGCAGCGCCCGCGTGTAGCCGTGCTCCGGATCGTTGACGACCTGGTCGGTGTCGCCCACCTCGACGATCTTGCCGCGATACATGACCGCGACGCGGTCGCACATGTAGCGGATCACCGACATGTCATGGGAAATGAACACGTAGGAGAGGCCGAGCTCGTCCTGCAGTTTCATCATGAGATCGAGCATCTGCGAGCGCAACGAGACGTCGAGCGCCGAGGTCGCCTCGTCGGCCACGATGAGGCGGGGTTTCAGCGCGATGGCCCGGGCGATGCCGATGCGCTGGCGCTGGCCGCCGGAGAAGGCGTGCGGATAGCGCTCGCGCCAGGCGGGCTCCAGCCCGACCTGCTGCATGAGGTCGGCGACACGCTCGTCGAGCGCCCTGCCCTTTACGCCGGCGATCTTGAGCGGCTCGGCGATGATCTGGCCGACGGTCTTGCGCGGGCTCAGCGACCCGACCGGGTCCTGAAAGATCATCCGGACCTCGCGGCGGACCTTCTCCAGGTCCGCCTTGTCGGCCGTGCGGATATCAACCGTCCGGCCGTCGGGGCGGCGGTAGTCGATGGCGCCTTCCTGCGCGTCGTAGATGCGCAGCAGGCAGCGCCCCATCGTGGTCTTGCCGGAACCGGACTCGCCCACGATGCCGAGCGTCTCGCCGGGCCGCACGATCAGCGATACGTCGTCGACCGCTTTGACGCCCGACGGGAAGGTGAGCGAAAGGTTGCGCACCTCGAGGAGCGGCGGCGTCCCGGCCGGGATCGGAGCGCGCGCCAGCCGGGCTTCCGCCTTCGTCTCCAGCTTGACGACCGACCCGATGAGCCGGCGCGTATAGGCGTCGTGCGGGGCGTGGAAGATCTGCTCGACCGGTCCTCGCTCCATCACCTTGCCGCGATACACGACCAAGACCTCGTCGGCGATCTCGGCCACGACCCCCATGTCGTGGGTGATGAAGAGCACGGCCATGCCGTGGCTCTTCTGAAGCTTCTTGATGAGGTCGAGGATCTCGGCCTGCGTCGTGACGTCGAGCGCCGTGGTCGGCTCGTCGGCGATCAGCACCGACGGGTTGCAGGCGAGCGCCATGGCGATCATCACGCGCTGGCGCATGCCACCCGAGAACTCGAAGGTATAGCGGTCGATGGCCGATTCCGGACGCGGGATCTCGACCTGGCGCAGCAGCTCGAGGACGCGCTCGCGCTGCTCGTGCTTGGGCGTGCCGAAATGGATGCGCAGGGCCTCGCCGATCTGCGTGCCGATGCGGTGAACCGGCGAGAGTGAACTCATCGGCTCCTGGAAGATCATGGCGATCTCCTTGCCGCGCACGCCGCGGATCTCCCGGCCGCGCGGGTCGAGCTTGGCGAGGTCGGTCTTCGAGCCGTCGGGCCGGGTGAGCAGGATCGAGCCGCTCTCGATGCGGCCGGGCCGGTCGACGATCTGCAGGATCGACCGTGCCGTCACGGACTTGCCCGAGCCGGATTCGCCGACGACGCAGAGGGTCTGACCCCGCTTCAAGTCGAACGAGACCCCGTCCACCGCCTGGAAGAGGCCGGTGCGGGTCGGGAAGACCGTCTTCAGGTCCCTGACCTCCAGGATCGTGTCCATGGTCGTGCTCATGATACCGACTCGTAGGGATCGGCGGCATCGCGCAGGCCGTCGCCGAGGAAATTGAGGGCAAGGACCGAGATCACGATCGCGGTGGCCGGCGTGAACAGCAGCCACGGCGCCTGCGCAACCGCGCGGATGTTCTGCGCCTCCTGCAGGAGGACGCCCCAGGAGATGATCGGCGGCTGCAGGCCGATGCCCAGGAACGAGAGCGCCGTCTCGGCCAGGATCATCGACGGAATCGCGAGCGTCAGGGTGGCGATGATGTGGCTGATGAAAGATGGAACCAGATGGTGGAAGATGATGCCGATCTCGCTCATGCCGTCGAGGCGGGCGGCGATCACGAAATCTTCGTTCCTGAGCGACAGGAACTTGCCGCGCACCTCACGCGCGAGGCTCGTCCAGCCGATCAGCGAGACGATCAGCGTGATGACGAAATAGGTTCGCAGCGGCGGCCAGCCGACCGGAATCGCGGCTGCGAAGCCCATCCAGAGAGGAATGGTCGGGATGGAGCGCAGGAGTTCGATGAGGCGTTGGATCGCCAGATCGACCCAGCCGCCGAAGAAGCCCGAGATGCCCCCGATGGTCACCCCGAGGATCAGGCTGATGAAGACGCCCACGAGTCCGATGGAGAGCGAGATCTTGGCCCCGTGGACGACGCGCGAGAAGATGTCGCGCCCCAGCCGGTCGGCGCCGAAGACGTAGAGGCTGTCGCCGGGCTTCGGGCTCGCGAGGCCGAAGAGCTTGGTCTTCATCGGGATGAAGCCCAGGAGATAATAGGGCTGCTGCGCCGGCACGAAGAACGAGACCGGGAGCGGCTTCGTCGGATCGGGCGTGAACTCCCGGCGCATCGACTCGGTGTTGAGCGTCATCTTGAGCTGGTTCACATGCGGCTGGAAGGAGCCGTTCTGGAACAGCGAGAGGCTTTGCGGCGGCGCGTAGGTGAAGCGCGAGTTCGTGGCGTTGGGATCGAGGGGCGCGATGAAGTCCGCAAAGGCCGCGACCAGATACATGAACACGATCACCACGAGGCTCAGAAGCGCGATCTTGTGCTTCTTGAACTTGAGCCAGAACAGGCGCCATTGGCCGGCGACGGCCATGTCCCGGCCGTGCAGGTCGAGCGACGCGGTGGTTTCGGGCGGAAGGCTGGTGATGTCGGTCATTGGAGCCGGATCCGCGGGTCGGTGATGGCGAGCAGGATGTCCGAGATCAGCGTGCCGATGATGGTGAGCACCGAGATCAGCAGGATCAGCGAGCCGGCGAGATACATGTCCTGGGCGAGCAGCGCCCGGAGCAGCAGCGGTCCCGTGGTCGGCAGGCTCATGACCACGGACACGATGATCTCGCCCGAGATGACGGCCGGCAGGATCCAGCCCAGGGTCGAGATCAGCGGGTTGAGGGCAAGGCGCACGGGATAACGCAGCAGGAGCTCCAGCTCCGACATGCCCTTGGCCCGGGCCGTGGTGACATAGGGCTTGGAGAGCTCGTCGAGCAGGTTGGCCCGCATGATCCGCACGAGCGCCGCGAGCGACCCGAGGCCGATCACGATCACCGGCAGCCAGACATGCTGGGCGAAGTCCACCAGTTTCCCGAAGCTCCAGGGAGCATCGACGTAATCGGGCGAGAACAGCCCGCCGACGCTCTGACCGAACCAGGCGGACATGATGTACATGGCCGAGAGCGCCATCAGGAAGTCGGGCACGGCCAGGAAGAAGAAGGCCAGGAAGGTCGCCGCATAGTCGGAAATCGAGTACTGGCGCACCGCCGACAGGATCCCGATCGGGATGGCGATCGCCCAGACGAAGCAGAGCGTCAGCACCGAGAGCAGCAGCGAGAAGCCCAGCCTGTTCCAGATGAGTTCAGTGACCGGCTTGCCGAGCTCGAACGAGATGCCGAAATCGCCCCTCGTCAAAATCCCGGCGATCCACTTGTAATATTGGAAGTAGATCGGCTGATCGAGGCCGTAGCGCTCGCGCATGGCCGCGACCGTGCCGGCTTCCACGGCGCCGCCCTGGCTGGCCCAGTCGGCCATGAGGGTCGTGAGATAGTCGCCCGGCGGGAGCTGGATGATGATGAAGGCCACGATGGAGACGGCGAACAGCGTCGGAATCGCGAACACCATTCGCTTGGCAATGTAGCGAAGCATGAACCTGACCGTTCGATGGAATCGAAGAGGGTTCCGGCGGCAGCGAACCTGCCGCCGGAACCGGACGGCGCCTTACTTGGCCGGCTTGTCGAAATACCACTGGGTCAGCGTCGGAGCCGGGTGCCAGAGGTTGCCGGTGATCGGAATGCCGTTGACGACGTTCTTCAGGTTGTTCGACGTCATCATGTATTTCGGCATGGGCCGCGAGATGCCGATGTTGAGGAAGTTGTCGGCCGACAGATTGAGGAACTCCTTCATCTTCTGGCGGCGGTCGTCGTCCGTGACGGCGGCGTTCACCTTGTCATAGGCGGCCATCAGGGCCTTGATCGATTCCGGCGGCTCCTCGCCTGTGGCGTGGTTCGAATACCACTCGCTCCACTTCATGGCGAAGAAGATGTCGGCCTTCTGGAACGGCATGTAGCAGCGCGGGTCCGTGTAGACCTCGGAGAGGCCGCCGACGCAGTTCCAGATATAGGCGTCCTGCTCGTTCGCCGACCACATGGTGTTGAGGCGTGCGCGGTCGGTGGTACGCAGCTGGATGTCAACGCCGACGTCCTTGGCATATTGCTGCACCATCTGCATCACGTCCGGGTAGGACAGGCCGAACACGTCCGCGACCATAAAGTTGATGGTGAAGCGCTTGCCCGTCTCATCGAGGCGGAAGCCTTCGGCGTCCTTCTTCGGCATGACCTTGTCGAGGATCTCGGCGGCGCGCTTGGGATCGTACTCGGTGTACTGCTTCGCCTCGCGCTCGTTGAAGAGCTCGTGCTCTGGCTGAACGGCCACCTGGGCCGGAGCGCCCTGCCCCACATAGACGAGATCGATGATCTCCTGCCGGTTGATGGCATGGCTGAGCGCGATGCGGAAATCCTTGTTCTGGAAGATCTTGCGCTTGACCGGATCGGTCGAGTTCAGGTTGAGCAGGATGACCGCGTCGTTCGCCGGCAGGTCCTTCACGTCCACGAAATGGTAGTTGCCGGTCTTCTGGCCGTCGAAGAGCACAGACTTGAAGGTGGAGTTGTTGATGTGGCGGAATGCGAAATCGAACTCGCCCGAGGTCATCTTGAGCGCCATGAGCTGCGGGTCGTCGAGCTTGGCCCAGGTGATGCCGTCGATGTAGGGGAGCTGGTTGCCGGCCGTATCGACCTTCCAGTAATAGGGGTTGCGGGTCGCGACCACGCGCTCGCTGTCCGCGTAGGGAACCGTCAGCACCCAGGGATTGAGAGTGGGCAGCGCGAGGTTCTGCCAATAGGGCGGCTGGAAGGTCAGCGAAACCTTGGAATTGAACAGCGCCACCCAGTCTCCGGCCGCCGGATTGGCCTTCAGCAGCGCCGGGATGCCTTCCTTGTTGTACTTCTCGTGGAACTGGCTGAGGTAGTGCTTGGGATAGATGACGGGCAGATGGCCCTGGCCGTAGGCGAGCTGCTGCAGGAAGAGCCCGTAGGGCGACTCGAACTTGAACTCCACCGTCAGGTCGTCGATCTTGGTCACCTTCACGGGCTTGCCGGCCACCGTGAAGGTCGGGTTCTTGGCGGGCGACAACGCGTTGTTCATGAACACGTCTTCGTACCAGAACATGATGTCGTCGGTCGTGAAGGGCTTCCCGTCGCTCCACTTCAGGCCCTTGCGGAGCTTGAACGTGTAGGTGGTCGCATCGTCGGAGGCCTTGAACTCCTCGGCGAGCGACGGCATGACCTTCTTCCATTGCGGATCCCAGCGCACGAGGAGCTCGTTGGCGATGGTGCGGGTCAGGTTGTACTGGTCGCCGTTGGCGAGGATCGTGGTACGCAGGGTGCCGCCGTACTTGCCGACGCCCTCGACCATCGTCTCCACATAGGGGTGTTCCGGAAGACGCTCGGAGACCGCCGGAAGCTTGCCGGCCTTGACCTGCTCGTCGAGCATGGGAGCCTGCTTGTAATCCGCCGCCCCGGCCGGGGACAGCGCGCCCAAAAGCATGGCGCCCAGCAGACCCGTCGACATGACGAGGCCGGGCAGCTTGTGCGGATAGCCCATCGCGTTTTCTCCTCTTGGCCGGCTTTCCGCCGGTTTCCTCCCGAACGGCCGCCTTGGAGCTGCCGTACCGGGAGGCTTTCAAATCGTACATTATTTGTCAATGCGAATGTATCGTTTATGATGTTTCGTCCTTGGCAGAGCCAGGAAATGCGAATAAAGAAACATGGCCATGAGAACGATCGCCAGCATCCGACAAGCCGCCCCTGAGCGTGACGACGAGGAGTCCGGGTCTTCGGTCTACGACCGCCTGCGGGACGACATCATCCATGGGCGCGTCAAGCCGAACGAGCGCCTCAAGGTGTCCGAGCTGGCGACCCGCATGGGTACGTCGACCAACCCCGTCAGGGAGGCCCTGCAGCAGCTGCGCGGGGAAGGCTTCGTCATCATGACGCCGAACCGCGGCGCACGCGTGCGGCCCATCGACGAGGATTTCGTGCGGGACATCTGCGAGATCGAGGTCCTCATCGAGCCGGCCCTGACCCGCTGGTTCGTCGGGATCGTCACGAAGGCCGAGATCGAGGAGCTGGAGCGCATTCAGGCGGAGATCGAGGCGCTGAACTTCGGCGACGAGATGAAGCACTCCAATCTCGACCTGCAATTCCACCAGCTCATGTACGACCGGCACTACAACCGCCATGCGGTCGACCTGTGGGTGCGCCACCGGCAGATCCTCTGGGCGATCAGCCGGCGCTTTCCCACGTCGCTCAGCCGCCAATCGAACGTTCTCGACGAGCATCGCGAGCTGATCGCCTGCATCAAGGCGCAGGATGCCGAAGGCGCCGCCCAGGTGATCGCCCGGCACGTGGGCGGGTCCGGCCGTCACATCATGGAACGCATGCGCCTCGCCCGCCTGTCCACGCCGACATGAAAAAGCCCAGGCTCCGGGGCGAACGGGCAGGATGCCTTCGCATCTCTCGCCGCGCCTGCTACGGGCCTGGGCTGATGGGGTCCAGACGGGCGCCTGCATCGTCAGGCAAGCGCAGGAACGGACCATGCCGGAGTACATCCGTCCTGGCACGGTCCCATCGACGCTGGCGGTGACGCCCGCCGCTGTCGAAGTCCACAACAATGTCCGCTGGGTCAGCCTGATATGGGGATCGGATCGCCATCCGCAAGGGGCGCGGCGAACTCTTCTTCCAGGGTGGGTTCAAGCTCGGAAATCCGCCGCCTGGCCCGGCCCGCGGCCTCCTCGGCGTTCTTCTCCACATGCGCCGCCCGGTTGATCACCTGCAGGTTGGGCGCCCCCCAGAAGGAGAGCAGCGCCGGCCACGGCGTCGAGCGATGCTCGGACCAGATGGCGAAGAGCGGAACCCGGTGATCGACCTCGGCGGTCCTGAGCAGGCGGCGTCCGCTCGTCGCGCAGCGCCGCTGCTGGCGCAGCTTGAGGATCCGGAGGTGATCGGGCGGCGACGTCCAGAACTGCCAGGCGACCACGCAGGCGGCGTGCCAGGTGGCGTTGCGGTTCGGCTTGCCGTCATCCCAGAGGTCGCGATGCCAGCCCAGCCGGTAGACCGGCTGCCCGCACACGCAGCAATGCCCCGGTCCCCGGGCGAAGGCTGCTTCCCGATACGGCGCCGGCGGCGCGCGGAAGGACAGCGGCAGCCCGGTGTCCTTGTCGGAGCCGAGACGCCATTGCCAACCGGCCGGCTGGCCGCTCCGGGCCGCGAGCGCCCGGGCGAGCCGGTCGGCCAGGAGCGGGCGATGGCGCCAGTAGGATTCCACGGCGCGGCGCTGGGTCGGCGGAATCAGCGGCTGCCGCAGCGCGTGTGACAGGACGCAGGCGGGAAAGAGCGCCGAGAGGCGCTTCTCGAGTCGCGCCCTCGCCTTCTGGTTCTTCTCGTCTCGCCAGGTCGACATGCGGATGGCCGTCTCGTGTGAATCGCCACCCGTCTGTAGCGGCAAGACGCGTCGAGGTGAATATGGGCATTGCGCTTTGCCGCTCCCGCCATAAGCTCACGCAATACGAGCAAGAGACCCGCTGGGAGAGACGCCAATGAAAGCCCTACGCTGCGACGAGCCCGGACGCCTGAGCGTGATCCAGCGGGATGTCCCGAGCGCAGGCCCAGGCGAGGTGCTGGTGCGCATCCGGCGGGTCGGGATCTGCGGAACCGATTATCACATCGTCCAGGGCAACCAGCCCTACCTCGAATACCCGCGGGTGATCGGCCACGAGCTTGCGGGCGAGATCGCCGAGGCACCGAGCGGCAGCGCGTTCAAGACCGGCGACATCGTCTGCATCGAGCCCTACCTGTATTGCGGCACGTGCCGCGCGTGCCGCCAGGGCAAGACCAATTGCTGCCAGCACCTGCAGGTGCTCGGCGTGCATCGCGACGGCGGTGCCTGCGAGTACATCGCCGTGCCGGAGCGCAACGTGGTGCCGGTGACGGGCCTGGGCCTGGACGAGGCCGCCATGGTCGAATTCCTGGCGATCGGCGCTCACGGCGTGCGGCGTTCGGGAGCGGGCCCCGGAAGCCGCGTCGCCGTGGTGGGGGCCGGCCCGATCGGAATCGCGGCGGCGATCTTCGCGAAGGCCCGCGGGGCCGAGATTTCGGTGCTCGACATGAATGCCCTGCGGCTCGCCTTCTGCCGCGACGAGCTCGGCGTCGACCACGTGGTGGAGGTGTCGCCCGATGTAGGCGACCGCCTCAAGGCGATCACCGACGGCGACTTCTTCGATGTCGTCATCGACGCGACCGGGAACCCGAACGCGATGATGAAGGGCTTCTCCTATGTCGGCCACGGGGGCACCTACGTGCTGCTGTCGATCGTGCGCGCCGACATCACGTTCAACGACCCGGAATTCCACAAGCGCGAGACGTCGCTGCTCGGCAGCCGCAATGCCACGCGGCAGGATTTCGAGACCGTGCTGGACGTCATGCTCGGCGGCGGCGTGCCGACGGCCGCGCTGGCGAGCCACCGCGGCGGCCTCGACGACGCGCCGGGGCTCATTCCCCTGTGGTCGGCTCCCGAAGCCGGGGTCATCAAGGCGCTGGTCGAGATCTAGCGCATCGTGCGGAAAAGTGGATCCGGCTGTCCGCGCCCGATGATCCGCTCATTCAGAAAGAAGCATCGGACCCAAAGGTGCAAGTCCACTTTTGGGTCCGATGCTTTAGCCGGTCGCAGGAGATCAGGCCGGGTCCTTGAAGATCCGGCACTTGGGCGGATCGAACTCGAACGGGACCTTGCCCTTGGGGGCGAAGAACTCGTCGAACGCCTGCTTGACGCCGGGCCAGTGCGGATAATCGTCGCCGATGAGCACGCCGCCGGGCCGGATCATCGGCCACCATTCGCGCAGGTCCGACGTGACCGCGTGCTCGTCATGGCCGCCATCGATGTGGACCACGTCCGGCCGGACGTCGTTGTGCTTCAGCACATGCACGGCATTCACCGAGTCGAGCGGCAGGGGCAGCACGTAATCCTGCAGGCCTTCCCCGACGATGTTGGCCGCGAAAGTGTGGTAGAGCGCCGGATAGCCGTTGATGAAGTTCAGGTGTGCGAACCACTCGTCGTTGTTCCAGTGATCCCAGGCGCCGAGCCAGGTATCCACCGCGATCACGACCCCGTCGAGCTCCATCGCCTTCATGGTCGAGGCGAGCGAGATGACCGAACCGCCCTTCCAGACCCCCACCTCGACCACCACCGACGGCCGCAGCGTCTCGATCGCGTCGGTCAGGTAGGGGTGCTGCGAGCCCCAGCCCTGCTGGTCCTGCCGGTACAGCCGGGCCGGAAAGTTCCGGAACGGATCCTGACCGCGCCACATCCGGTTCACCAGCGCCTCGCGGATCTGCGTCATTCCGGGCCTCGCTCCTCATGGATGGTGGGCATCCTGCCCTCCAGGAACAACAGCGTTCCTGCCGACAAGGTTCAGGAAGACCGGACGAGACGGTTGCACCCCGCTGCTCAACACCGAGGCAGTCTGCCTTCAGAACGGGCGCATGGCGCATAGCAAGAAAGCGTTTACCATTATAGCATGCGAGCAGTGCATATCGATCATGCCGATAATCGGTCTTTTGCGGCGCACAAAAACATCCATATTACCTATACCAAAGTATGAGACACGGCTTCGTGGCTCGACCCACCGCCCGGCCGACCAGGCCCCTCGCTCAGGAGACCATGATGATCATCGTCAGCTTCCTTCGCCTCTTCCGCAGCATCCTGTCGGAGGCCCGCCAGATGCAGCGCGAGGCGGCCCGTCGTCACCCCGGGCTCGACTGGTAATCCGGAGAGCCGGAACACCCCTTACGGAGATACATCCATGATCACGTCCATGATCCTCGCCCGCCTCGCCTCCTGGCGCCGCTACCGCCAGACCTTCCGCGAACTCGAAGCGCTCAACGACCGCGAACTGGCGGATCTCGGCCTCGGTCGCCGCGACATCCGCGTCGTCGCCCGCCAGGCTTCCCGCTAGTCTCCGCCTCGGGGACCCTGGTCCCTGGCGCGGGGCTGCGCCTAGGCGGCCTGCGCGACGCCCTGGCAGAGGAAGCCGACCGGCCGCGGTGCGCCGTCGAGGTAATAGTGCTCGATGCGGCGGATCGTGAATCCGGCCTCGTCGAGAAGCTGCTGGACGGGACGGGTCAGGTTGCAGCCGACCGCCAGCCGGCGCCAGATCGGATTGAGCCGGTGCTGCCAGGTCGCCACGCCGGCATCGCTCGAGAGGCCGTGCTCCAGAAACAGCACGCGGCCATCGGGCTTCAGAACGCGCCGCACCTCGCGCAGTGCCTGGGCTGGATCCTCCACCGAGCACAGAGTATAGGTGATCACCGCCGTATCGATGATGCCGTCCGCGAGCGGCAGCGCCTCGGCCGGGGCCCGGATGACCTCGAGGGGAACCGGTGAATGGCGGCGGCGCTCGCGGCCCAGGTTCAGGAACTCCGCCATGGGATCGACCCCGATCACGCGGATCACGCGGGCCGGGTCGTAGAGCGGCAGGTTCAGCCCCGGACCGATCCCGATCTCCAGCACGACGCCCGAGGCCTGCGGAACGACCTTCTCGCGCTCGGCCGTGATGCCCTCCATCCCGCACAGGCAGCTGACGAAGCGCGGGCCGATGTGACGTGCATAGAACCCCATTTCGAGGTCTCCTGTTCGAAAAAATGGAAAAGCGCCGCTTGTCCTATCCATACCCCGCGCGCACAGGGGGATCTGTGAGCCAGCGCACGCCGTCTCGCTGCCGCGAATTGAGCAGAAGGGCGCCACATTCCGACGACAGAAGCGCGCCCGGTTATCCCTAATTTAACCAAGCCGTCGTCTAATCAGGCTCGTGAAGATATTGCTTCACGCATGAACGCCCCGACCCGTCCGGCATCCGTTTCGCCGCCATCCCGGGCTCGACGCCGATCATGCGCAATCGAGTTGTTGCGTAGAGTTCGCCATGTTGCACACCTCCTATCCGTCGGGCGGCCGCGCCCCCCGCAGCCCGCGCAGAAAGCGGCGCAATCTCCTTCCGACGGCGGCTCTTGTGGCGATCTCGATGAGCCCTCTCGCCTACTTCGTCGATTTCGCCCGCCAGAGCGATGCGCCGGCGGTCGGACCCGTGAGCAGCGTCGCCGCCCCTGACACGGCTCGGGTGGCGGCCGTGGCGAACCTCGATCCGGCGCTGGTCAGCCCGACGCCTTTGATCACCACCGAGGCGCATCGCTTCGCCCGCAACACGCCGCTGCCGGCTGAGTTCGCAGCGCCCGTGCAGCGCCAGGCAAGCCTTGCGCCGGTCGCTCCCCCGCCGCCGGTGGGGCCCGCCCAGCCGGCACCGGTCCAGGATGTGGCGGAAGCCGTTCAGCCCGCGCCGGTCCCTCCGTCCGCACCCGTGCCGTTGCCCGTGCCGCGCCCGGCCGACCTGTTCCCCGCCAGGCCCGCGGCGGCCACCCAGATGGCGAACGCGCCGGTTCGCGCCCCGATGACGCAACGGGCCGCGATCGCCGCCAGCGCATCGGCCGCCGCACCCGCCGACTCCCGCTCCTTCATTGAGAAATTCTTCGGCATCAAGCCCGCCTCCCCGCCGGCGGATGCGCTCAGCTACGCGTCCCTCGACAACGGCACCGGCAGCATCGCGCCGACATCGCGCTTCGTTCCCGCACCCGAGACCGGCGGCGGCGGCACCGCCGTCTACGACATCAGCGCCCAGGTGGTGATCATGCCCAACGGCGAAAGGCTGGAGGCCCATTCCGGCCTCGGTGACATGATGGACAATCCGCGCCACGTGAACGTGCGGATGAGGGGCGCGACGCCGCCGGGCACCTACATGGTCACCGAACGCGAGGCGCTGTTCCACGGGGTGCGCGCGCTTCGCCTCACGCCGGTCGGCGGCAGCGCCGCCATCTACGGCCGCGACGGCATTCTCGCCCATACCTATATGCTCGGTCCGCGCGGCGACTCGAACGGCTGCGTGTCCTTCAGGAATTACGACCGCTTCCTGCAGGCCTACCTGCGCGGCGAGGTGAAGCGGCTGGTCGTCACCGCCGGGCGCGGGCAGGATCTCGTGCCTCCTCTCGCCGCCAGGAGCCGCACGGCCCGGCGCTCCGACCGGGCGATTTGACGACGACCATCGTCGGTCTGTCATCGCATTGGATGGCCGGCACAAAGCCGGCCATGACGCGGGAAGGGTGTCGATGGCGCTGCTGCTCCCTCCATAACCCGCCGGGATCGGCCCACCCTACCCCCAATGGATCGTCTACCTCCGAAGGTTCGGCCGTCTGGCATTGCGCGGTCCTGCACCTAGTTCATGATCGCCCCGCCGACCGGGGACGGCGCGACGGGGGTTTGCGAATGATGATGGTATGGGCTGTGTCGCGTCATGTGCTTCGACCCGTGCTCGCCGTCGCGGCTCTTCTTGGAGTGCTCTCGAGCATTGCACCGTCGCACGCGCAGGGCGCCGGCTATCTCGTTCCGGCACCCGCGAAGGACGCCGTGCAGGCCAAGCCGAAATACGAATGCGACGCGCCGGACGCACCGGTGATCACCCTCGATACCCAGAGCAAATACCGGCAGGACGACGCCCGGCGCGCGACCATCGACGAGGAGGCCGAGGAGGCCTATTCCGAGGCCGTCGAGCCCCTGCGCGCCTACGGCAAGACTTTGGCGCGGATCGCCAACGCCTATGTGAAATCCACCCCGAAGAACACGGCCGCCGCGGCCTGCGCGCTCACCTGGCTCGATCACTGGGCTTCGGCGAAGGCCATGACCGACCTGCGCTCCCGGCAGGCGCATTTCAATCTGGGCCAAGCGCTCGCCGGCTTTGCGCTGGCCTATCTGCAGATCCGCAACGCGCCCGGCCTCGACGACGAGCAGAAGAAGCGCGTCGAAGGCTGGCTCAAGGCGCTGGGCCGGCAGATCGCCGACGCGAAGGACGTGGGCAAGGGCGTTTCGGGCCGGAACAATCACCGGTACTGGGCGGGCCTGAGCGCCACGGCCGCCGGGATCGCCAGCGGCGACAGGCGGCTGACCGAGTGGGGCCTCGACAGCTCCCGGATCGGCCTCGCGCAGGTCACGCCCGACGGCACGCTCCCGCTCGAGATCAACCGCGGCAAGCGCGCCCGGGACTACCATGTCTTCGCCGTCGAGCCGCTGGTCGCCACCGCGGAGCTCGCGCACAGCCAGGGCGTCGATCTCTACGCGGAGCATGGCGGCGCCCTGTCGCGCCTCGTCAACCGCGTGGTGGAGTCGCTGGACGATCCGGCCTTCTTCGAGAAGGCCACGGGCACCCCGCAGGAGCCCTATTCCGGGGACGGCACCGTGCCGCCGCATCGCATCGCGTGGCTCGAGATCCACGAGAACCGGCATCCCTCCCCGAAGGCCGCGGCGATCCTGAGCGCGAAACGCCCCGTCGCGTCCAGCGGCATCGGCGGCAACACGACGCTGCTGTTCCACGACGAGGATTGAGCGGGGTTCTGAGCGCAGGTTGATCCCGCACCTCCGGGCCGGCACACCTCTCCCGTCTTCCCGCGGCCGTCCCGCCACCCTCGGCCCGTAATGGTACCCTCCGCTCGTCCCGACACCCTCCGTCCGTCCTGACACCCTCTGCCTGTCGCGCCCCCCTCCTCCCGTGTC